>JBEBRC010000056.1:0-15178 GCA_040395055.1 Steroidobacter denitrificans | reverse complement strand
CAGACCCTGCCGGGCAACGAAACCATTTCGGAAGTGATCGTGACCGGCACGCGTGTCGCGGATCGCTCGCGCCTCGAAACTCTGTCGCCGGTCGACGTGCTTTCCGAGGACGTCTTGACCCAACAGGGGACGAGCGAGCTGGCGCAGGCGCTGTCGCGAGTCGCTCCATCACTGACCTTCCCCCGTCCGGCGGTCACCGACGGTACCGATTCGGTACGGCCTGCGACCTTGCGCGGCCTGTCGCCCGACCAGGCGCTGGTGCTGGTGAACTCCAAGCGTCGTCACGCGACGGCATTGGTCAACGTCAACAGCTCTGTCGGTCGCGGCTCGGCGGCGGTCGACTTGAATGCCATTCCCCTGGCCGCCATCGATCGCATCGAGGTGCTGCGCGATGGCGCTTCGGCGCAGTACGGTTCGGATGCCATCGCCGGCGTACTGAACCTGCGTTTGCGTGAAGCGCGCGCAGGCGGGCAGGCAAGCCTGACCTATGGACGCACGAATACGACCGTCGATACCGTACGCGGCTCGCGCCATGAGAACGACGGCGAAGCCTTTACCGCTTCCGTCTGGAGTGGCTTCGGCCTGGGCGCGGATGGGTTTCTGACCTTGTCCGCGGAATATCGCGACCGCGACCCCACCAGCCGCGGCGACTACGACATTCGTGCGCCGCTGGCGGCGCCGACGATCACCTCGCGCTTCGGCGATCCCGAAAGCCAGGACGTGTCCTTCTATGCCAACGCCGGCCTGCCGCTGGCGTCGGGCTGGGAGCTGTACGGCTGGGCTGGGTACCAGGACCGGGAAGCCGAAGCGGCAGCGTTCCCGCGTCTGGCCGACAACCCGAACAATATCCCGCAGATCTACCCCAACGGCTTCCTGCCATTGATCGCCACCGACATCCAGGACGCGACGGCAGCGGCCGGAGCGCGCGGCGTGCTGGCGGATTGGGATACGGACGTCAGCGTGGTCTACGGGCGCAATCGCTTGGAGTATGGGGTGCATAACTCGCTCAATCCCACCTACGGCGCCACCTCCAAGACGCGCTTCGATGCCGGCGCACTGATCTACGATCAGCTGGTTTTCAATGCGGGCCTGGTGCGCGGATTCGATTGGGGGCTGGCGGCGCCGGTGAACATCGCATGGGGCGCGGAAGTGCGCCGCGAAGGCTATGAGATCGAAGCGGGCGAACCGGCATCCTACGATCGCGGCACGGTGGCGCCGGATCTCACGCCGGGCGCACAGGCATTCCCGGGGTTGCAGCCTTCGAACGAGGTCGACGAGCACCGCACGGCCTATGGCGTGTACGTCGACGTCGAGGCGCAGATCACCGACAAGTTCCTGGCATCGGTAGCGGCCCGCGGCGAGGACTACTCCGACTTCGGCTCGGCGCTCACGGGCAAGATTGCGCTGCGCTATGACTTCACGGATACGTTCGCATTGCGCGGCACCGTTTCCACGGGCTTCCGCGCCCCAAGCCTGCAGCAGCAGTTCTTCACCTCGACCGCCACCACGTTCATCGATGGCGTTCCGTTCGAAACCGGGACCTTCCCGGCCACCTCGGATCTGGCCCGCACCCTCGGCGCGCGCGATCTGGACGCCGAGAAGTCGGATAACTTCTCGATCGGCGCCGTCTATCGCAGGAACTCGTTCGAGGCGACGCTGGACGCGTATCGCATCGACATCCGCGATCGCATCGTGCTGTCCGAGAACCTGACCGGCGATCCCGTGCTGGCATTGCTGGCGCCATTCAACGTAACGGTTGCGCGCTTCTTCATCAACGGGGTGGAAACGCGCACCGAGGGCGTCGATGCCGTACTGCGCTACCTGTTGTCCACCGAGTCCGCCGGCAGATTCGACTTTACCCTGGCGGGCAATTACAACGACACGGAGATCACCAAGGTGCAGACCGGCACCAGTGCGCTGCCCGGCGTCACCCTGTTCGGGCGCCAGAATCAACTGCGGTACGAGCGCGGCACGCCGGATACCAAGGTATCGCTGGGTACGGACTGGAGCTACGGCACGTCATTCGGCACCGTCGGGGCGACCTTGCGCGCCACGCGCTACGGAGAAGTGCTGGCTCCGGGTACGGCAGACGATGGCAGTGCCGATCTGGTGATCGATCCGGCAACGGTGGTCGACCTGGAGTTGCGGGCCGACATCAATCAGCGCTTCAGCGTAGCGTTCGGCGCGGAGAACATCCTGGATGAATATCCGACCAAGAACCCGATCGCGCTGAACAGCACCGGCGCCATCGCCTTCTCGCAGTTCTCGCCCTTCGGCTTCAACGGGCGCTTCATCTATGCGCGCGCCGCGATGAACTGGTAGAGGGTTCCCGGTGGGCCCTCCCTGAGGCGGGGAGGGCCCATCAAGCCTGCGCTACCAGGAGACCATCACCCGCAAGCCATTCAGTTCCGAGCGCGATAGCGCAATCCTGCCGCGGGTCGCTTCGGCCAGGTCGTGTGCGATCGCCAGTCCCAGTCCGTGTCCGGTGCCTACTTCATCGAGCCGCCCGCCACGCATGGTTGCCTGGGCGATGTGTTCCGACTCGATGCCGGGCCCATCGTCTTCCACGTTCAGCTGCACCGCATTCACCGGGTGCGCGGCACCATCCGGATCGCTGCCTGGCGCCCCGTCCGGCCGCGGGATGCTGCCGCGGATACGCACCCGGCGGCGAGCGAAGCGCGCTGCGTTCTCGATCAGCGCGCCCATGAGCTCCATGAAGTCTTCCTCGGCGACCGGGACCCGCAGGTTTTCCGGGACGTCCACCTCGAACACCAGCTGCGCTGCGAATTCGGTGCGTTCGACGACCCCGACGATCGCCTCGATGGCCTGCAGGGCGGGCGTGTCGCGGGCCGGCGCCGTTCGAATCGCGGCCACCCGAGAACGAGCGAGTTCGCTTTCGATCGCCACCGTCGCCGCGGCGATGGCGCGGTCCAGGCCCTCGGCGGCGGCAATTGCGCCGGCTTCCCGCGCACGCCTGCTTTGCGCCGACAAGGCGGCCAGCGGCGTCTTGAGCCCGTGGGCCAGATCCGCCGCTCGTCGCCGCGCTCGGGCCAGGTCCTGCTCACGCGCCTCGGCGAGCTCGTTGATGGCGCGGGTCAAGGGTTCTATTTCCTGTATCCGGGCGGCATTGAGCCGTTCCTGCGGATTGCGCTTCAAGGCCTCGACCTCTTTGCGTATTCCAAGCAGCGGCCGCAACCCGAGCTCCACCTGCGCCCAGGCCGCGGCGGCGAGGATGATCCACAGCAGCGCCAGGAACAACGCCAGTTCGGCGCCGAACTCGGCCCGCGCCTGCTGCAGCGATTTTTCCTCGTGCCCGAGCTGCAGCAGGACCTCTTGGCCGCCGAGTGCCGGCAGCACGATGCGTTCCACCAGCAGCAGCCGGTGTTCGAACGGCCCCTCGGCGAGGCGTGTGCTCCAGCCGCGCCGCCCTGCAAGGGCCGAAGGCGGCAGTTCCTGGTCCCACAAGGACCGCGAGCGCAAGGTGCTGCCGGGCGTGGAGAGCTGCCAGTACAGGCCGCTGGCGGGTTCGGTGAAACGAGGATCGGCAGGCTGGCGCTGCAGTTGCAAGCTGCCGTCGGGTGCGATGCGCACCCCGGCGGCCAGTTGCAGTCCTTCGCGCACCAGCTCGGCCTCGATGCGCCGCTCGATATGGCGTTCGAACAGCAGGGTCATGGCGACCCAGGCGGCGCTGAGTGCCAGCAGGAACGCAATCGCGGCGCCCAGCAGCAGCCGCACTCGCAGCGAACGAGTCATCACGGCTCGCCGCCTGCGAGCAGATAGCCGAATCCGCGGCGAGTCTCGATCATCTGCGGACCGAGCTTGCGTCTCAGGCGCACCACCAGCGCCTCGATCGCATTGGAGTCGCCGGGCTCGGACGCGCCATAGAGGTGTTCGGCAAGCTCGCCGGCCGAGACGGCGCGTCCAGGCTGGTGCGCCAGGTAATCCAGGAACCGGAATTCGAGTTGCGACAGGCGAATCGGCCGGCCGGCGCAAGTGGCCGACATGCGATGGGTATCCAGCGCCAGTTGCCCCAGTTCGATGATCGGCGAGGCATGCCCGGCGGCGCGGCGGACCAAGGCCCGTACGCGCGCCACCAACTCCGCCATCTGGAACGGCTTGCCAAGATAATCATCCGCGCCTGCTTCGATGCCGGCAACTTTCTCCGTCCAGTCATTGCGTGCGGAAAGGATGAGCACGGGAAACGAACGCTGTGCATTGCGCCAGCGCTTGAGCACGGACAGGCCGTCGATGCGTGGCAAGCCTAGATCGAGGACTGCCACGTCATAGTCCTCGACATTGCCTTTGAACCAGGCGTCCTCGCCCTCCAGGGCGATATCGGTCACAAAGCCGGCCTCCTGCAGCGACTGCGCCAGGTCCGCCGCCACCGCTGCGTCATCCTCGACGATCAATGCGCGCAATCAGTCGTCCTCGATCTGCAGTACCTCACCGGTGCGTGCATCGATATCGATCTCGCGTACACGGCCGTTGGGTGTGAGGATCTTGATCTCATACACCAGCGCGTTGCGCTTGCCATCCTCCAGTTCGACCTCGATGACATCGCCCGGCACGTGCTGCGCCGCGATCGACAGTATTTTCGCCAGCGACAAGACTTCTCCGCGCAGCAAGGCGTCGCGCACGGCATCATGCTCCTTCTCGCCCGCCAGCACACCGAAACTGATGCCGGATGCCAGCAGGCCCAGCGCCAGTAGAGAAAGCGCGCTGCGCGACAGAAGTTCAAGTACAGACTTGCACGGATTCATGGGCCGATACTGGCCGCCATGACCTGACATGAAGCTGACGGGCAGCGCTGGCGCGTTGTCAGGCGGCCATTGATACATTGCAGGTCGTGGGCGGCGCCCACCTAGTAATTCGAGGAGTGTAGTGATGACCAAAGAAACAATGTCCAAACTATCGCGTGCGGCCGTGCTTGCTGCCTTGCTGGCGAGCGCCGGCGGTTTCAGCCAGGCCTACGGCCAGACGCCGCCACCCGCCACGGCCAGCCCGGCGGCGCAGGAGAAGCTGCTCAGCCTGGGCGAGATCGAAAGCAGGCTCGACCAGCAGGGCGTGAAGATGAAGGAGATCGAGATCCGTGACAAGGTGTTGGAAATAGAGGGCTACGACGAGCAAGGTCGCGAGATCGAGCTGGTCGTCGACCGGCGCACCGGTGAGATCCTGTCGCGCCGATTCGACGATTGATCGGCCGGCAGTGAATCACAGGCTGGCTGTTGTCGCCAGGCGGCGGTCGATCGACCGCCGCCTCAGCGCAGGCAGCCCATCATGGTCGAACGATGCTTGATCGTTTTCATGCAGACCGTCGTGACCAGGCGCTGCATGCCTGGCAGGCGTGAGATTTCCGCCCGCAGCAGCTCATCCAGGTCCGAGATGCCAGGCACGAGCACATGCAGCAGATAATCTCCCTGGCCGGCGGTGGTGAAGCACTGCATCACTGAAGGGTGGCGCACGACGGCGGCTTCGAACTGCGCATGCTTGATGGGGTCGATCGTTACCTGCACGAACGCATGGATCTGCAATCCGATCGCATCGGGGTCGATTTCCGTGCGGTAGCCTTTGATGATCCCGCGCTTTTCCATGTCGCGGACGCGGGACCAGCAGGGAGTTTTCGACAGGCCGACTTTGTTTCCCAGCTCGCCGAAGGACATCCGTGCGTCATCTTCCAGTGCGCGCAGCAAGGACAGTTCGATTGGTTCCAGCATAAGAACATTGTTCCGAAATATGGCTATAAATAAGAATTATCGTTTTTCCGCTGCTTTGGCAAGTGGGAATATCAGGGACAATGTTTTCCCGCATGCGGGTGACACTGAATCTATTAGCAACGGAGAGACGCCCATGCATGCTGCCGATCCGATCCCTGCCGATTCCGGCCCGGATCGTTCTCTGACCTATTCGAGCTATCTGCATCTGGAGGGGCTGCTGCAGCAGCAGCATCCCCTGACGGACTGTCACGACGAGCCTTTGTTCATCATCATTCACCAGGCCTCCGAGCTGTGGATGAAGTTGTGCCTGCATGAACTGTCGGCGGCGCGCGCGCTGATCGTGTCGGGCGACGTGCGGCCGGCTTTCAAGATGTTTGCCCGCATTGCCGGCATTCAACGGCAGTTGACCCAGTCCTGGGACGTCCTGAGCACCTTGACGCCCAGCGACTACTTGAGATTCCGGGGCGAGCTGGGCACGAGTTCGGGCTTCCAGTCGCTGCAGTACCGGCTCATCGAATTCATGCTGGGCAACAAGAATGCCTCGCACGTGGAGCGATTTCGCGAAGATGCCGTGGCGCACGACAGGCTGGCCGCGGCGCTGGTGGCGCCGAGCCTGTACGATGAAACGCTGCGCTTGCTGAAGCGGCGCGGGCTGCCGCTGGCCGATACCTCGGTGGAGCGGGATTTCAGTTTGCCGTACCAGGCCGCGCCAGACGTCGAGGCGGCGTGGCTGACGATCTACCGCGAGCCGGACCGCTACTGGGATTTGTATGAATTGGCGGAGAAGCTGGTGGATCTGGAGGATCGCTTCCAGACATGGCGCTATGCGCACCTGCGCACCGTAGAGCGGATCATCGGGCGCAAGCCCGGCACGGGCGGCACGCCGGGCGTGCCCTATCTGGCGAAGGTCATCGATCAGCGATTCTTCCCGGAGCTCTTTTCCGTGCGTACGGCGATTTAATAGATGGTTGGCATGACAAACGATTCTCTCACGCTGGAAGTTCTGCAGGAGTGGGACCGGCAGGACCCGCTGCGCGCCTTTCGCGACGAATTCGAGCTTCCGCCGCAGACGATCTATCTGGACGGAAATTCCCTGGGCGCGCTGCCGACGCCTGCCCGCGAGCGCATCGCGCAGGTCGTCAGCGAGGAATGGGGCCAGGGATTGATACGCAGTTGGAATGCCTGCCAATGGATCGAGGCGCCGCAGCGCGTCGGCGACAAGATCGCGACGCTGATCGGCGCTGCGCCAGGTGAAGTGATCGCCACGGATTCGACCTCGGCAAACCTGTTCAAGCTGATCAGCGTGGCGCTGGCGGCGCGCACCGATCGCTCGATCGTGCTGTCGGAGCCCGGCAATTTTCCAACCGACTTGTACATGATCGAAGGCGCAGCGCGCAGCGCCGGGCGCCCGGTGAACCTGAGACTGGAGCCGCACGAAAAAATACTGCAAAGCATCGACACCGACACAGCGCTGGTGTTGCTTACGCACGTCCACTACAAAAGCGCGGCGATGTACGACATGAAGGCCATCACGCAGCGAGCGCACGAGATGGGTGCCCTGGTGCTGTGGGACCTCAGTCATAGTGCGGGCGCGGTCGAGCTGGACTTGAACGGCTGCGACGCCGACATGGCGGTAGGCTGCGGCTACAAGTATCTCAATGGTGGACCCGGCGCGCCTGCCTTCCTCTTCCTGGCGCAGCGACATCAGGCCGCGGCCTTGTCGCCGCTGAGCGGCTGGATGGGCCATGCACAGCCGTTCGAGTTCGAAGATGCCTATACGCCGGCAGCGGGCATACGGCGTTTCCTGTGCGGCACGCCGCCGATTCTTGGCCTGCTGAGCCTGGAGGCCAGTGTCGATCTATTCCTGCGCAGCGACCTGTCGCAAGTGGTGCGCAAATCCCAGCGGCTCGGCCAGGCGTTCATCGAGTTGGTCGAGCGTCTGTGCCCGGACTCGCAGTTGCGGCTCGTCAGCCCGCGGGAGGCGTCCGGGCGCGGCAGCCATGTGTCGTTTGCGCATCCGGATGGCTATGCAATCATGCAGGCCCTGATCGAGCGAGGCGTGATCGGCGATTTCCGGGCACCGGACGTGCTGCGCTTCGGTTTCACGCCGCTGTATACCCGCTATGCCGAGATCTGGCACGCCGCCAGTGCCTTGGCCGACGTGCTCGGAAGCAAATGCTGGACCCATCCACGCTACGCCGTGCGCACGGCGATTACTTGACGCGGCTGTCGATCGACATCCTGGCTTCCAATCGGCGGCGGGCAGAACAAGAATGACGATGCCGGCGGCCGGCAATCTTCCTCAGTGGCAATGAAAAAGGCTTGCAAGACATGAGCGAATACACCGCGCATATCGATACCTTTGCACGCGATCGGCTTCCGCCGCCACAGATGTGGCCAGAGTTTCTATTCGACCTGCCGCAATTGCATTATCCGCAGCGCATCAACTGCGGCGTCGCCTTGCTGGATGATGCGGTGGCCGAAGGGCACGGCGGGCGCATCGCGCTGTATTCGCAGTCCGGGAACTGGACCTACGATGAGCTGCTGCAGCGGACCAATCGGATCGCGAACGTACTGGTGAACGAGTTGGGCATCGTGCCCGGGAATCGAGTGCTGCTGCGGGCACCGAACAATCCGATGCTGGCGGCGTGCTGGCTGGCGGTGATGAAAGCAGGAGCGATCGCGGTCACGACCATGCCTTTGCTGCGGGCGAAGGAGCTCGGCGTGATCGCACAGCGCGGCCAGGTCGAGCACGCCTTGTGCGATGCCCGCTTCATCGACGAATTGCGCCAGGCACAGGGTGGCGGCCGGCTGAATCAGGTAGTGACCTTCGGCGATGGAGAGCTGGAGGCGCGCATGGCGCGGCAGCCCGCTACGTTCAGCAACGCGGATACCTCGCGGGACGATGTGTGCCTGCTGGCGTTCACCTCGGGTACCACGGGCAATCCGAAGGCGACGATGCATTTCCATCGCGACGTGCTGGTGATGCGGGATGTCGTCGGCCGGAATCTTCTCGAACTGGGCCCCGAGGACGTTTGCATCGGCAGCCCGCCATTGGGTTTCACTTTCGGCCTGGGAGCGCTGCTGGTGTTTCCACTGGGTTGCCGTGGGGCAGCGGTGATGGTCGAGCAGCCCGCTCCCGAAGCGCTGCTGGAGGCGGTGCAGCGCTTCGGCGTCACGACGCTGGCTACCGCGCCTACCGCGTATCGCAATCTTGTCGGACTGCTGCCGAAGTACAACGTATCGAGCCTGCGACAATGCCTGTCGGCCGGAGAGCCGTTGCCCAAGTCGATCTCGGACGATTGGCATGCGGCCAGCGGCATGCGCTTGATCGATGGCATCGGTGCCACCGAAATGATCCACATCTTCATTTCGGCGAAGGGCCAGGACATCCGGCCAGGCGCGACGGGCAAACCCTTGCCTGGTTATCAGGCTTGCGTGCTGGACGATGAGGGCCGGCCGCTGCCGCCCGGTCATGCGGGGCGCCTGGCGGTGAAGGGGCCGACCGGCTGCCGTTATCTGGAGGACGAGCGCCAGCGCGTTTACGTGCAAGGCGGCTGGAACGTGACGGGCGATCGATACCTGGTCGATGAGCAAGGCTATTTCTGGTTCCAGGCGCGCGACGACGACATGATCATCTCCGGCGGCTACAACATAGCCGGACCGGAAGTCGAGGCAGCACTGATCGCGCACCCGGCGGTACAGGAATGTGCGGTGGTCGGCGCGCCGGATCCCGCGCGCGGGCAGGCGGTGAAGGCGTTCGTGGTCACGCGTCCAGGCTATGCGCCGCAGGAGGCGCTTGCCAAGGAGCTGCAGGAGTTCGTGAAATCATCGATCGCACCCTACAAATATCCGCGCTTGCTCGAATTCATGGAGGCGTTGCCGAAAACGCCGACCGGCAAGGTGCAGCGCCACGTACTGCGCGAGCGCGAACGCAGCGCTCGCGGTTGAACGTTCGCATGCCATGGCTGGCGGCGGTGTGCCCGGCGCTGCTGTGTTGCGCGCTGTTGCTGGCTCCAGGCCTGCTGCGCGCGGACGTCGCTGCGTTGCTCGACGCAACGGTGACTCGCGTCATCGATGGCGACACGCTGGATGTGAAGCTGGACAGTGGTCCGCTGCGCGTGCGGCTTTACAGCATCGATGCACCGGAGACCAATCAGCCAGGCGGCAGGCAGGCGCGGCTGGCCCTGTCCGAGCTGGTGCAGGGCAAGCGTGTCCAGCTGCGGCCCGTCGAGCAGGATCGCTACGATCGCCTGGTGGCCACGGTTTTCGTCCATGAGATGGATGTCAACCGCGAGTTGGTCCGACGCGGTCATGCGTGGGCCTATCGCCGCTACATGAGCAGATCGGCGCCAGGCTACTGCAGCGAGGAAGCGCTGGCGCGTGCGCGGCGGCTGGGCTTGTGGCAGTCATCGGCTGGGACGGACCAGGATGAGTCGGGGCGCGGCCCTGGCGACATGGAGGCATGGGGCAATCAGGCGATCGCGCCCTGGGAATGGCGCCAGCGCAAGCGTCTGGAGGCGCCGACCGATTACTCGCAGGAAACGCTTGCGCAGTGCGTGGCCGCGATCGGCCGGCGCTGATGCGCTGACCCGGCATGTCCGCTGGCGGGGTGGACGCAGGCTGAATCCGGGCCGCAAGTACTGTTGCGCGCTGGCCGCGCGCCGCTCTGGGACCCGTTGGGGACCCCTTGGGGCCGCTTTGGGCCGGACCTGGGCCGCGATGCGCTTGCGGCCGGGCATTTCCTGTACTTGTCGTGCGAACAAATACCCCGGGCAGCGAATTAGCTGTCATGGAGTATCGAATCGCCGAGTATCGAATCGCCATTTCGCTGAGCAAGGCCGGCGGGCCGTGAACGGCGTACTTGCCACGCTCTCGCCGCGAGACTACGACGCCGTGCTGTTCGACATGGATGGCGTGCTGACGCGTACCGCCAGTGTGCATGCCGCAGCCTGGAAAGCGCTGTTCGACGAATTTCTCCAGCAGCGGGCCGCGGCGCGGGACGAAGCATTCGTCCCGTTCGACGCGGCGAGCGACTATCACCGCTATGTCGACGGCAAGCCGCGCTACGATGGGGTGGTGTCATTCCTGCACGCGCGCGGAATCGACCTGCCGCTGGGTGCGCCGGACGAAAGTCCGGGCACGGGCTCGGTCCACGCCCTGGGGCAGCTCAAGGACCGCTACTTCATGCAGCGGCTGCGGCAGCAGGGGGTCGCTACCTTCGAGTCGGCGATCGAGTTGGTGAAATCGCTGCGAGAACAGGAAATTCGCACCGCGGTGGTGAGTTCCAGCATCAACTGCGCCGCGGTGCTGGAGGCTGCCGGCATTTCGGACCTGTTCGATGCACGTGTGGATGGAACCGACGTGGCGCGCCTGGGCATGAAAGGCAAGCCTGCGCCGCAGATGTTCCTGGAAGCGGCGCGGCGCCTGGGTGTGGAGCCTGCGCGAGCGGTCGTGGTCGAGGATGCTATTGCCGGCGTGCAGGCGGGCCGGGCAGGGAAATTCGGTTTCGTCATCGGCGTCGACCGCGTCGGCCAGTCACAGGCCTTGCGCGAGGCCGGCGCCGATGTCGTCGTGGCCCACCTGGCGCAGGTGCAGCTTGCCGTGGAGCCTCCTTCGGCCTGGTCGCTGGTCTACGCGCAGCGCGATCCGCCACGCGAAGGAATGAGAGAAGCCTTGTGTTCGCTGGGCAACGGATACTTCGAGACGCGCGGCGCCGCGACCTGGACGCGCGCCGATGGTACCCACTACCCAGGCACGTACCTCGCTGGCGGATACAACCGCCTGCGCACCCAGATCGCAGGACGGCGGGTGGAGAACGAGGATCTCGTCAACCTGCCCAATTGGCTGGCACTGACGTTCCGGATCGGGGAAGGGGATTGGTTCGACCTGGATGCGGTCGAGATACTGTCCTACCGGCAGGAGCTCGATCTGCGGCATGGGCTGCTGCAATGGAATATTCGCTTCCAGGATCGCGACGGGCGCCGCAGTACGTTCACGGAACGGCGACTGGTGTCGATGGCGGACATGCACCTGGCGGCAATCGAGCAGACGCTGACGGCCGAGAACTGGTCCGCGGCGGTCATGGTGCGATCGGGGATCGACGCCGACATCGTCAACGCCGGTGCGCGGCTGTACCGGCGATTCAACAACCGGCATCTGGAAGTCCTGGACTGCGATGCCGTCGGGGAGGACGGGGTCGCCCTGCGCGTCGGCACCAGCCAGTCTCGGCTGCAGGTGGCCCTGGTGGCCAGGACGCAGGCGTTCGGTGCCGGCACCGCCGCACGCCGTCTGCTGCACACGCCGGGATATATCGGCCAGGAGCTCACTGTGGAGCTTGGCCGGGGCGACACGATACGGCTGGAAAAGGTCCTCGCCCTGTACACCTCGCGCGATCACGCCATCTCCGAGCCTGGCCTGGCGGCACGCAAGGCCAGTGCGCGTGCCGGGCGGTTCGATGCCCTGCTGGCCGATCATGTACTCGCCTGGAAGCATCTTTGGCGCCGCTTCGACATTCACTTGATGCCCCTGGGCGAGCGCTTCGCGCTCAACGTGCCCATGCTGTTGAGGCTGAGCATGTTCCAACTGCTGCAGGCCGCCTCGCACCACTGCATTGGCCTGGATGTCGGCGTAGCGCCGCGCGGCTGGACGGGCGAAGCCTACCAGGGACACATTTTCTGGGATGAGCTGTTCATTTTTCCATTCCTCAATCTTCGTACTCCGGAAACGACGCGCTCGCTGCTGATGTATCGCTACCGGCGCCTGGAGGAGGCGAGGGCGGCGGCGAAGAGCGCCGGCTTGCAGGGCGCCATGTTTCCCTGGCAGAGCGGCAGCGATGGCCAGGAGGAAACGCAGGCACTCAACCTCAATCCTCGTTCCCAGCGCTGGGTCGCCGATCATTCGTTCCTGCAGCGTCACATCGGCAGCGCCATTGCCTGGAACGTGTGGCAGTACTTCCAGGTCACGGACGACGTGGAGTTTCTGCAGTTCTACGGTGCCGAACTGATCCTGGAGATCGCTCGTTTCTGGTCCAGCATGGCGATCTTCAACGAGACGCGCCAGCGCTATGAAATCCACGGCGTCATGGGGCCGGACGAGTTCCACGAAGCCTATCCGGGCGCGGCAGCGCCTGGCCTGGACAACAACGCCTATACCAACATCATGGCCGTATGGGTTCTGCGCCGTGCCTTGGAGGTACTGGACTTGTTGTCGCAGATTCGTCGTGCGGAACTGATGACCCGCCTGGGTATCTGCGAGCAGGACATGCGGCGCTGGCAGGACATCAGTTGCCGGATGTTCGTGCCGTTCCACGATGGAATCATCAGCCAATTCGAAGGCTTCGAGAAACTCCGGGAGCTCGATTGGGAGAGCTACCGGCTGCGATATGGAAATATCCAGCGGCTGGAATTGATTCTGGAGGCCGAAGGCGACAGCGCGAATCGCTACCAGGTATCCAAGCAGGCCGATGTGCTGATGCTGTTCTATCTGTTCTCCGCCGAGGAGCTGCGCGAGCTGCTGGCGCGCCTTGGCTATGCCCTCGAGCCCGATGACATTGTCCGCAACGTTTCCTACTACAACAGCCGCTCGTCTCACGGCTCCACACTGTCGCGCGTCGTGCACGCATGGGTCATGGCGCGTTCGAACCGGCGGCTGGCAATGACTTATTTCGAGGAGGCGCTGCAAAGCGACAGCAGCGACATACAGCAAGGAACCACGGCCGAGGGCATCCACTTGGGCGCCATGGCCGGTACGGTCGACCTGGTGCAGCGTGCCGCGACCGGTATCGAGATGACAGGTAACGTGTTGCGCTTCAACCCGCAACTGCCGCCGGAGCTGGCGCGCATCGACATGCGCATCCGCTATCGCGGCCACGCCCTGGATCTGCGCTTGACGCGCAAGACGCTCACGGTGCGGTGTCGCGAGCGCGGCGCGTCTCCCATCCGCCTGGCGTTGAAGAATGAAATCAGGCAACTTGCCGGCGGCGCCACCGAGGTCTTCAGGCTGCATGGCGACAGCGATTGAGCGAGATTCGTCCCAACCCCTCGCTCCTCCGCGCACGCGTGCTGTAGCGAGCGAGGCAGCGACAGCGTTTGCAGCAGTGCGCCAGGCTCCGCGGGTACCGCGCCATCGTCATGCGGCGCTCGAGTGGAAGATGCTTGCGTGAGCGGCGCTGGTGGCGACGCCACCTCGGGTCGAGTCCGCATTGTTGCATGCGGTACAATGGGTGGATGGATGCAATTCACGATGCGCTGGCCCCGCTACACGGCTATCCCGGGATGATGACGATGCTGCAAGCAGCCGCTTTGCTGCTCGTCGTGTGGTTGTCCGGACTGCTGGCCAAGCTGGTATTGGTGCGTACGATCGGACGCGCGGTGCGCCTGACGCCCACGCGCTGGGACGATGCCTTGCTCGGCCCAGGCGTCATCTCGCGCCTGGCGCATGTCGTGCCCGCGCTGACCGTCTACTACGGAATCAATCTCGTGAGCGGACTGCCCGCGGCGACGGTGCCGATCGTCCGCGGTGTGGCGGGGGCCTACGTGGTGCTGAGCATCGCGCTGGCGTTGGGAAGTCTGCTGAGCGCCTTGGGCGATGTCTACGAGCAGCGCGACGCCGAGCGCGCCAAGACGCGTCCGATCAAGGGCTATCTGCAGTTGCTCAAGATGATCATCTATTCGATCACGGTGATCCTGATCATCGCGACGCTTTTCAATAGAGATCCGCTGCTGCTTCTGTCCGGGCTGGGCGCGATGACCGCGGTCCTGCTGCTGGTGTTCAAGGACACGATCATGTCGCTGGTGGCGAGCGTGCAGCTGTCGACGCACGATATGCTGCGCGTGGGCGACTGGATCGAAATGCCGCAGCTCAATGCGGACGGCTTTGCGATCGACATATCGCTGCATACGGTGAAAGTACAGAATTGGGACAGCACCATCACCACCATTCCCACCTGGCGCTTGATCAGCGAAAGCTTCAAGAACTGGCGTGGCATGTTCGAGTCTGGCGGCCGGCGCATCAAGCGCTCGCTGTATCTCGACCAGACGTCGGTGAGATTCCTCGACGAAAAGGAGTGTGACGAGCTGCGGCGGTTCGCGCTGATCGATCCCTACCTGGATCGAAAGCACCAGGAGCTCGAGGAGTTCAACAGCAAGCTGCTGGCAGAAGGCAAGGATCCGATCAACACGCGCCGGGTGACGAACGTCGGGACGTTTCGTGCCTACATGCAGGCATACCTGGAGGCGCATCCTGGCATTCATCAGCAAAAGATCCTGCTGGTTCGCCAGCTGCAGCCAGAGCCGACCGGCCTGCCGCTGGAATTCTACTGCTTCACCTCCAGCACCGCCTGGGTGCAGCACGAAAGCGTCCAGGCGGATATTTTCGATCATGTGTACGCGATTCTGCCGCGCTTCGGGTTGCGGGTCTTCCAGCAGCCAAGCGGCGAGGATGTGAGCCGCGCATTGCACGGT
>JBEBRC010000055.1:0-15449 GCA_040395055.1 Steroidobacter denitrificans | reverse complement strand
TAAGCGCAGGCCACATAGGCGCAGGAATGGCCGTCAGCTGCGCAGGCCGATCGAGATGGCGGCTGCGGCAAGCAACAGCGTCACGGCGAGCGCCGCTGCGAGCCAGAGCGCGCGCCGATGCAGCACCGTCACGGCGCGGGCCAGGCCTGCCATCTGTTGCGCCATCTGACTGATCAGCTCCGCCTGGCGGCGCTCGTTCTCCTCCAGCGCCGCAATTCTGGCAGCCAGTTCCTGGTCGCTCTGTGGTCCTGCGATGTCCGTCGTCAGTGGCGCCTTGCGCGTATTTTTCAGTAGCTCGCGCGATACCTCGACGATCGAGGGAACCAGCTGCATGATCTGAAACCAGGGTACTGCCATGGGAACTCGAGCAATTGCCGGCCCTTGCGGGCGAAACGGCAAGGATACAGGCAAATCGCCGGATGGATGCCATGACGCCGGCTGCGCCGCCGTGGCGACTGCGCCCTGGCCCCGGCCCACATCAAAAAGCCCCGCCGCAATACGGCGGCGGGGCCGATCGTACTATTCCTGGCCCTGGGGCTGGGCACCGGGGCTGAAATGATCTTATGAGCGTTGGCGCACGTAGGCGGCGTACTCTGTTTTGCTCAGGTACCCGTCGCCGTTGGTGTCGATCGCAGCAAAACTGTCAGACAGTCCCTCGTCGGTCGCCGCTTCGGTCTTGCTGATCTGCGAGTCCGCATTCTTATCCAGAGAATCGAAGGTCGCGGCGGTCGGGTTCATTTCGTGCTGTCCCTTGTCGTACTCATCCTGCTGGACGGCTGCCATCGCAGTCGCCGCCAGCAACGTCGCAGCAAAGAATGCAATGAGCTTGCTCATGGTCATCGTCTCCTCGTCAATCGTGGTTCGGAACTCGATCCACTTGGCCGCGAAACGCGGAGCGCGAAAGCGAGGTTCCGCATCATGCAATGCGATCAGCGATCGACGGCAATCATGCGAGGGAAAGTCGCACAGCAGCCGGAGATGGGGGCGAATTTTGTCGCCATTTGTAGACAGGTCAAGCGTGGCGATGACGGACGCGGTGCCACTGCCTTCACGAACGTGAAGCGGCGCACGAAGTGGAGTTTCGGACAAGTTCAATTGCTTGAACCGACGCCATGGCATTTTGCGAACGTGAAGCGGCTCACACAGTCGTATGGCGCTGTGTTCTAGGCTGCGTCAATCGACCTGCCGCGTTCGATCAGAGGATGGATCCATGAGCATTGCTCCCGTCGCCTTGTCCGTTGACGCACGCCTTGCCGACGATACGCAGGAACATGAGATCCTGCGGCTGAACTTGAGCGACATCCCGCATCTGCCCGCGAGCCTGGACGTGGAAGGACTGAAGCCCACTTGGTGGAGCCGCCTGCTGGATCTGGTCGCCCCGCTGCAGAGGCGCTGAGTCGCGACCTGGGCCGCGGTACCATCGCGGCACCGCATCGAGAGTAGGCACGATTCTGCCGCCGGTATTGGTTATGCTGCGAGCGGGATTATAAAAGTCAGGAGATCAGGGAAATGGGTTGGATTGCTGTCGGCGTCTTGATCGCCATCGCGCTCTTTTTCATATCGATCTACAACCGCCTGGTGAGCGGTCGCAATGCGTACAAGAACGCGTTTGCGCAGATCGACGTGCAACTGACTCGCCGACATGACCTGATTCCGAATCTGGTCGAGACCGCCAAGGGCTATATGAAGCACGAGCGCGAGACGCTGGAGGCCGTCATCAACGCACGCAACACCGCGGTCACCGGCTTGAGGAATGCCGCCGCAAATCCTGGCGACCCGGGTGCCGTGCAACAGTTGGCCGGTGCAGAAAACGCGCTGAGCGGGGCGTTGGGCCGCCTGTTCGCGCTGGCCGAAGCCTATCCGGACCTGAAGGCAAACCAGAACATGATGCAGCTTTCAGAGGAGCTCACCTCGACGGAAAACAAAGTGGCGTTCGCCCGCCAAGCCTTCAACGATGCCGTGATGAATTACAACAATACGCGCGAGATGTTTCCGAACAGTGTGGTCGCGGGCACGTTCTCCTTCCTGCCGGCGCAGTTGCTGGATATCGAATCACCCGAGAAGCGCGCTGTGCCGGCGGTGAAATTTTCCTGATGCGGGTGGTGATGCGGCCGGCCGCACGTCCGCCAGCCGTGCTCCATGAACCATGCCCGATCGGGTACGTGCATCGAGGATCGCGCGCGTGCCGGTGATGGTCATGACCAGCCTGACGCGCCGTTGTCCGGGGCGTGCCGGAGCCGTATTGCCATGAATTTTTTCAAGCGCCAGGATGAAAGCCGCCGCGCATCGCGCCGGCTGATCGTTTTATTCGTACTGGCTGTCATGGCGGTGGTATTCGCGGTCGATCTGCTGGTGTTCGCGGCACTCTCGGCCATGCAGGGCCACCTGCAGGGCGATCAGGCCTCGCTGATGACCTGGATATCGTGGAACCCAGGCGTGGTGCTGGCCACGACCTTGATCGTGCTGGGGATCATCGGCCTCGCCAGCCTCTACAAGACCATGGTCCTGGGCGGCGGCGGCGGTGTGGTCGCGCGTTCGCTGGGCGGCGTGCGCATCTCCGGCGATACCGGCGATCCGCTGCAGCGGCGCCTGCTCAACGTGGTCGAGGAAATATCGATCGCCTCGGGCGTTCCGATGCCCGAGGTATACCTGCTGGAGCAGGAAGCGGGTATCAACGCGTTCGCAGCCGGCCACAATCCGTCCAACGCTGCGATCGGCGTTACGCGCGGCGCCTTGACCCTGCTCAATCGCGCCGAGCTGCAGGGCGTCATCGCGCACGAGTTCAGCCACATCTTGAACGGCGACATGAAGCTGAACTTGCGGCTGATGGGCTTGCTGTTCGGCCTGCTGGTGATCGCGCTGATTGCCCGGACGATACTGCGCCTGGCGGGCCAGTCACGCGGCGGCGGCAAGCGTGGCGCGGCGATCCCGCTACTGCTGGTCTTTGCACTCGGCGTGCTGATCGTCGGTTACGTGGGGCTGTTCTTCGGACGCCTGATCCAGGCGGCGGTTTCGCGCCGCCGCGAATCGCTCGCGGATGCCTCCGCGGTGCAGTTCACGCGTGACCCCACTGGCTTGCGCAATGCGCTGGTCAAGATCGGCGCGAACGCCGGCGGTTCGCGTATCGGCAACGCGGAAGTGGAGGAAGTGGCACACATGCTGTTCGCCCCCGGCATCAAGCGCTTCATGGCCACGCATCCACCATTGATCGAGCGTCTCACGGCGATCGATCCGCGCTTCGACGCCAAGGAAATCGAAACGATGCGGGCGCGAATGCTCGCCGATGCCGAACTGCAAGCGCCGCGCAGCGAACGAACCGCGGCCTCAGCGGCGTCGCTGCATGGAGTGATCGATCTGCCGGCGGCGCCGCTGGTGATCGCGGAACTGGTCGCCAACCCGGGCACGGCGCACATGCGCCTGGCGCGCGAGATCCGCGAGTCGCTGCCGCAGTCCCTGGTCCTCGCCGGCCAGCACGCGGATTCGGCACAGGCCTTGCTGATGGCGCTTGCCCTGGGCGGCAATGGCGAACTGCGCCAGCAGCAAATGAAATTCATTGCGCAGCGGCTGGGGAGCGATGTGGAAGCGGCGGCGCGCGCCTTGCAGGATGACGTCGACGCCCTGGATCCCGAGCAGCGGATGCCGGCATTGCTGCGTAGCTTTGCGATGCTGCGCCAATTGCCGCGTGAGCAGCGCATGCGGCTGATGTCCTGCCTCAATGGCATGCTGCAGTGGGGTGCCCCCGACAGGCCGGGCAGCTTGCGCAGCTACGTGCTGCGCAAGCTGGCGCAGGTTCATCTGCGCGATGAGCTGGAGCCCAGCCGCCGCCAGCGCCAGCTGTCGCTGCGTGGGGTGCAGGAGGATGTGCAGGTGTTGTTCTCGGTGCTGGCGCGCTACGGCCATGAGGATGACGTCGCATCGAGGCGTGCCTATGAGGCCGGGGCCTGTCGCGTGTATCCGCGCCAACGGCCGGCTTATGGCGTGCCCGAGGATTGGGCGAGCCGCCTGGACGTGGCGCTCAGCCGGCTCGATCAGCTGGCACCGGTCGCAAAGGAGCAGTTGCTCGATGCGTTGCTCAGGACGGTGACGCACGATCAACAGCTGACGCTGGGCGAGGCGGAGCTGCTGCGCGCGATCTGTGCCAGCCTGCACTGTCCCTTGCCACCTTTGATGGCGAAGGTGCAGCGCGATCCGCCCGCGGAGCCGCAGGCGCAGTCTGTGGCGGTTGGGGTGCAGCGGGACTCGGCGAATCACTGACAAGGCAAGACCGGTCGCCTCGCATGCATGGTATGGGTACCTGGGGGCTTGACGCAGGGCATACAATGACCGGCATATGTCCCAATCGATCCTGATCCGCGGCGCGCGCCAGAACAACCTGAAGAATCTCGATCTCGAACTGCCCACGAATGAGCTGATCGTCGTGACCGGTGTGTCGGGTTCCGGCAAGTCGTCACTGGTATTCGATACGCTCTATGCGGAGGGTCAGCGCCGCTACGTCGAGACCTTCTCGCCCTATGCGCGGCAGTTCCTGGATCGCATGGATCGCCCGCAGGTGGATCGCATCGAAGGCATCCCACCTGCGATCGCGATCGACCAGACCAATCCGGTGCGTACCTCACGCTCCACGGTCGGGACGATGACGGAATTGAACGATCATCTGAAGCTGCTGTACTCGCGCGCGGCGCAGCTGTACTGCCGCGCCTGCGCCGCAGCGGTAAAGCGCGACTCGCCGCAGAGCATCCATGCCGACATCGCTCGCCGCCTGGCCGGACATGGGCTGCAAGAGGAGCGGATCATGGTCACCTTTCCCGTGCCGGTGCCGCACAATTTCACCGAGCAGGAGGTACTGGGGCTGCTGGAGAAGCAGGGCTATACGCGTGTGTTCGGCCGTACGACCTCGAGCGCCGGCCCGGTCCACCGCCGCAATGAAGAGCGCAGCCGCCAGGCCAAGGCCGCGGCCCGCAAAGATAGCGGGAAGCGCTCCGGCGCACGGCGCGACGAAGCGCCGCAGCGGGAGCCGACCCTCGTCACCTTGCATATGGTGCAGGATCGCCTGCGTTTCGATCCGGCGGATCGCTCGCGAATGATCGAGGCGCTGGAGGCCGCGCTACGAGTGGGGCGTGGGCGCCTGAGCGTGCATGCCGCGTCTCACAGCTGGCGTTTTTCCTCCGACCTGCATTGCGCTGAATGCGACATCCATTACCAGGATCCGACGCCGAGCCTGTTTTCGTTCAACTCACCGTTGGGAGCATGCGAGACGTGCCGCGGGTTCGGCCGCACGATTGGCATCGATTTCGGCCTGATCGTTCCCGATCAATCGAAATCGCTGCAAGGGGGCGCCATTCGTCCCTGGCAGAGCGAGTCATACCGGGAGTGCCAGGAGGATCTGATCAAGTTCGCCCGCAAGCGCGGTATTCCGATCGACGTACCATGGCGCGAGCTGAGCGAGCCGCAACGCCATTGGGTCCTGGCAGGGGAAGGAAGCTGGGAGGATAAGGTCTGGTACGGCGTGCAGCGTTTTTTCGCCTGGCTGGAGACGCGGGCCTACAAGATGCACATACGCGTGCTGTTGTCGAAGTACCGCGCCTATACGCCGTGCACCGTCTGCAAAGGGGCGCGATTGAAAACGGATGCGCTGTTATGGCGGCTGGGCACGCGAGCGCAGGCTGCGACCGTGCTCGACGCCCAGGATCGATTCGTCCCCAGCGGCACAGGCTGGAACGAGGCGATGATGGCGGACTTGCCGGGCGTGGGCATTCACGAACTGATGCTGGCGCCGATCGATCGTTGCCATGCCTTTTTCAAGCAGTTGGCTTTGCCTGCACCGCTGGACGAGGCGAGCGACCTGGTATTGCGTGAGATCCGCAGTCGTTTCGCCTTCCTGCTCGATGTCGGCCTGGGCTATCTGACCTTGGATAGGCAATCGCGCAGCTTGTCCGGCGGCGAGGTTCAGCGGATCAATCTGACGACCGCGCTGGGTACATCCTTGGTCAACACGCTGTTCGTGCTGGATGAGCCTTCGATCGGCCTGCATCCGCGCGACATGGGGCGAATCATCGATGTGATGCATCGCTTGAAGGAGGCGGGCAACACATTGGTCGTCGTGGAGCATGACCCGCTGGTCATGCAGGCGGCCGACCGGATACTCGATATCGGCCCTGGCCCGGGCGAGAAGGGCGGGCAGATCGTGTACTTCGGCACGCCATCCCTGCTCGGCCGCGCCCAGGGCTCGTTGACCGCCGATTATCTGACCGGCCGCAGGCAGGTGAACGGCGAACCTGCATCCGGCCCCGGGACCGAACCGGCGGTCGCCGCCGCGCCGACGCGCAAGCTGGAGCCGGCGCAGAGTCTGCGCATCCTGGGCGCGCGCGAACATAACTTGAAGGGAATCGATGTATCGATCCCGCTGCGCCAGCTGGTATGCGTCACTGGCGTATCGGGCTCCGGCAAATCCACATTGATCCAGGACGTGCTGTATCCGGCCTTGCTGCAGCATTTCGGCAAGCCGACGGAAGCGCCTGGCGCGCACGATGCCCTCCACGGCGCGCATTACCTCGATGGCGTCGTCATGGTGGACCAGGCGCCGATCGGCCGTACCACGCGCTCCAACCCGGCCAGCTACGTCGGTGCATTCGACGCGATTAGAAAACTGTTCGCCAAGGAGCCATTGGCGAAGCAGCGCGGCTACACCGTCGGCACCTTCAGCTTCAATTCCGGCAATGGCCGCTGTCCGACTTGCGGTGGCAATGGCTTCGAGCATGTGGAAATGCAGTTCTTGTCGGATGTCTACTTGCGCTGTGCGGATTGCGACGGGCGGCGCTATCGCAGTGAGATTCTGGAAATAAAGCTCGATCACGGCCCTGGCCGCGGGCTCAGCATCGCCGATGTGCTGGATCTGACGGTCGCCGAGGCGATGGAGTATTTCGCCGGCGAGCGCGAGGTGCGCAGGGTGCTCGAGCCGCTGGTGCAAGTCGGTTTGGACTATCTCAAGCTTGGGCAGCCGGTGCCTACACTCTCGGGTGGAGAAGCCCAGCGCCTGAAGCTCGCCGGACATCTTGCCGGGCAGAACGAAGCCGGCGCGCGCGGGAAGTTGTTCTTGTTCGATGAGCCCACCACCGGCTTGCACTTCGATGACATCGCCAAGCTGTTGCGGGCGCTGCGCCGGCTGCAGAGCGCAGGACATTCGTTGCTGGTGATCGAACACAATCTGGACGTCATTGCGGCGGCCGACTGGCTGATCGATCTTGGGCCCGAGGGCGGAGAGGCGGGCGGCGAAGTCGTGGGCGTGGGTACGCCGTGCGCGCTGCTGCGGCTGCCGGATTCCCATACCGGCGAGGCTTTGCGCGCCGCCGATCGGCGTCCAGGACTGGCCGCGGCGGGCGTGGCGGAACCCCCGTCGCCGGCACCGGCGGCGCAGCCGCCGCGCATCGCCGGCATGGCGGCACGGCGATCGCGATACGCCACCGATGCGATTTCCATCTTCGGCGCGCGCGAGCACAACTTGAAGAACATCGACGTGCAGCTGCCGCGCGGGCAGTTCACGGTGGTGACAGGGGTATCGGGCTCGGGTAAATCGACGCTCGCGTTCGATATCGTGTTCGGCGAAGGACAGCGGCGCTATCTGGAGTCATTGAATGCCTATGCGCGGCAGTTCGTGCAGCCTGCCTCGCGCCCGGACGTAGATGCCATCTTCGGCATCCCGCCAACGGTCGCGATCGAACAGCGTACCAGCCGCGGCGGACGCAAGAGTACTGTCGCGACCTTGACCGAGATCTATCACTTCCTACGGCTGCTGTACGTCAAGCTGGGCACGCAATACTGTCCCGATTGCGACGTGCCCATCGAACCGCAGAGCTACGAAGCGATCGCGGCGCGGTTGCTGAAGGACTACCGAGGCAGATCGGTCACTTTGCTGGCGCCGCTGATCGTGGCGCGCAAAGGCTACTACACCGATCTGGCGGCCTGGGCGGCGAAGAAAGGCTACCAGCAGCTGCGCGTGGACGGCGATTGGGTTGCGACCGGTGCCTGGCCACGCCTGTCGCGTTTCCAGGAGCACACGATCGAGCTGCCGGTTGCGACGCTGCTGGTTTCGGCGCGGACGGAGCGCGAGCTGCGTCTTGCGCTGACTTCGGCGCTGGATTTTGGCAAGGGTGTGGTGCATGTCATGGATGCGCCGGCCGGGCGCGAGGCAAGGGTCCGATCGGCGGCAAAGAAAATTGGCGCTGGCATCGTCTCCCGCACCGCTCGCGTCGGGGCCAAGGCGGGCAGCGGGTCCAAGGCGCGCGGTGAGGCCACGGCAGGCGGTGGGTCCAAGGCGCGCACCGACGACCTGATTCGAATCGAAGCGGGCACGGTACGCATCTTTTCCACCCGACGCGCCTGCCCTGCCTGTGCGCGCAGTTTCGCGGAACTCGATCCGCGGCTGTTTTCATTCAATTCCAAGCATGGCTGGTGCGAAGGCTGCTTTGGCACCGGTCTGCAGATACAAGGCTTCGACCAAGAGCAAAGTGGAGAAGAGCTGGAGTGGAACGAGCGCTTCGATGAGCAGGCGCCGGTGTGCGCCGCCTGCCAGGGGGAACGGTTGAACGAGGTCGCGCGCCATGTGCGTTTCCGCGAGCAGTCGATCGCCGCCGTTACGGCTCAGCCGGTCTCGCGTATGCGCAGCCAGTTCGCTGCCTTGAAGATGAGCGGGCGGGAAGCTGGGATCGCGCGCGACCTGATGGCGGAAATCCAGTCACGCCTGGCGTTCCTGGAGGATGTGGGGCTGGGCTATCTGTCGCTGGATCGTTCCGCGCCGACCTTGTCGGGAGGCGAGGCACAGCGCATCCGCCTGGCGGCGCAGCTGGGTTCGAATCTGCAAGGTGTGTGCTACATCCTGGATGAGCCGACAATCGGATTGCATCCGCGCGACAATCGCGTCCTGCTGGATACCCTGGAGCGGCTCGCGGCCAAAGGCAATTCGCTGCTGGTCGTGGAGCACGACGAGGAGACGATCCGTCGCGCGGCCCATGTTCTGGACCTCGGCCCCGGTGCGGGTACCGATGGCGGACGCGTCGTGGCGCAGGGTACTGCACGCCAGCTCCAGGAGTCGGCGGAGTCGGTCACCGGGCAGCTTCTGGCGCAACCGCTGCGACATCCCATTGTGCCGTTGCGGCCAGTCGGCCCTCGTGCGCCGGCATTGACGATCGTCGATGCCGCGCTTCACAACCTGCGACGGCAAAGCTGTCGTGTGCCGCTGGCACGTCTGGTGGTGGTCACCGGCGTTTCCGGCTCGGGGAAATCCACTATCGCTCGCGATGTGCTGCATGACAACCTGCACGCCGCGCTCGATCGCCGCCAAGGCTCGAAGCCACGATGGCGAGGCTGCCGCCGGATCGATGGCTGGGAACAGATCGGGCGGATCCTGGAGGTCGATCAGACGCCGATCGGCAAGACGCCACGT
Source organism: Steroidobacter denitrificans (assembly GCA_040395055.1). GTDB lineage: Bacteria > Pseudomonadota > Gammaproteobacteria > Steroidobacterales > Steroidobacteraceae > Steroidobacter > Steroidobacter denitrificans_A. The sequence continues at coordinate 6,010 of JBEBRC010000055.1, read as the reverse complement.
TCGTGTCCGGCGACGTATGTCGGCTTTTGGGACGCCATCCGCCGGGTGTTCGCCGAAACGCCGGAAGCGCGCATGCGAGGCTACACGCCCTCGCGCTTTTCCTTCAATACGGCCGGCGGACGCTGCGAGGGTTGCGATGGGCAGGGCTTGCGCAGGATCGAGATGAGTTTCCTGCCCGATGTGCGGGTAACGTGCGATCGCTGTGGGGGGCGTCGTTTCAACCAGGACACCCTCATGGTGGAGTACAAAGGCAGGAACATCGGCGATGTGCTCATGATGAGTGTCGATGAAGCACTGGAATTCTTCAGCGCGCACTCGAACGTCCATCATGCGTTGAATTTGTTGCAGCAGGTGGGTCTGGGCTATCTCACGCTGGGCCAGCAGAGCCCAACGCTGTCCGGGGGCGAAGCGCAGCGCATCAAGCTGGTGACCGAATTGTCCAAGGTCCGCCCCGACTCGGCCTCGTCGATGGCGCGCGGCGATGGCCGCCAGACCCTCTATGTACTGGACGAGCCTACGGTCGGACTGCACATGGCGGATGTCGAGAAACTGATTCGAGTGCTGCATCGGCTGGTCGACGCAGGTAATACCGTGGTGGTCATCGAGCATGATCTGGATGTCATTGCCGAAGCGGACTGGATCATCGATCTGGGACCTGAGGGAGGCGAGGAGGGCGGCCGTATCGTCGCGCAAGGCTCGCCGGAGCAGATCGTGCGCCAGGCCAGGGGATCGCATACTGCCCGTATCCTCAAGGATTTTCTGCGCCAGCGGGCGCTCTAGCGAATGCCGGATCGGCATTGAGCGCTGGCGCGCAGGGCGGCTGCGGCAGTGCCGGCGTTGCGCAGAAACCTTGCTCGAAGGATGGGTTCTTCATTCCGCCGTGCGCAATGCTTGCTAAGTCGCGGCGAGCGTCGGCCAGCGCAACGCGTGCCTGGCGCAGGATGTCGACGAGCGTCAGCCCGGCACGCTTGCATACCGCGGTGGCGCCATGCGCTGCACGCAACCGGTGGATGGTGCAGATTCGCGGCCGGCTATCGCACCGTCGTGGATCAAGCGGCGGCGAGGACTTGTCGTACTTTGCCATGAATCGTATACAGCGAGACGTGTGCCGCGCGATGTACTAGCGGGTCGAGCGGCTCGATTCGTCGCCATGCCGACCCTGAACCTGGCTTTACCGAAAAAATTTCCTGTGTAGGCTTGCGCTCCACGATGGTAGCGAGGTCGACAAGCCCGATTTTCGTCGGTGGCGTACCGTGCTCCGGCGTGGCCTTGCTCGGTGCCATGCTCGATGCCCATCCCGGAATCGTATGTGTCTCGTCGCCGCTGCAGTCGTTGGCGGCCTTGTGGACCTGCGCCGATCGTTCTGGCCCGCTGCTGGAAACCGCGTATGCGCTTCGATGCCAGGACGTACGCAATGCGTTTTCAAACCTGATTCTGTCCTTTCTCGAAGCGGCCGGGCGTGCGCGCGGCAAGTCGCGAGTGGCCGAGGCGACAGCGTCGAACTTGCTGGTTTTTCCTCAGTTGGGCGCGCTCTTTCCGGGCAGCCCGTTGATTCATGTCATTCGCGATGCGCGCGATGTGGTGGCGTCGCGTCTGGAACGATGCGGGCCGGCAGGCGAGGAGTTCGAGCACAACGGATCCGTCTGCGAGGGCTCGACGCCTGCGAGGTCCACATGCCGGGCGCGGGCGTTTGCCCGCCAGTGGGTCGACGCGATGGCCGTGTGTCCGATGATGCTGGCCGATCCGGCCTTGTCCTGCAATTACGTGCCACTGCGCTACGAGGATCTGGTGCGTGCGCCGCAAGCGACGCTGGCCTCCTTGTTCGCCTCCATTGGCGAGCGGTTCGACTCCGCTGCGATTCCCTTTCGTTCTGCCGTGGCGGGCGATATCACGCCGCGGCACGACAGCGTCGGCAGGTGGCGCCAGGACCTGGATCAGGATCTGCTGGGCGCGGTCATGGATGAGGCGCACCGGACGCTGCTCGAGCTGGGATACCTGCCGCACGAGGAGCCGGTGTGAATCCACATGATGAAGAGGACGGCGAATGGCGGGACCCTGTGATCGTGTGGGGCGCGCCGCGTAGCGGTGTTCATTTGCTGGCAGCGGTGCTCGATGCGCATCCTGCGCTGGTCAGCGGTCCCGAGCTGTCTTTCGTGTCGATGATGGTGAGCCGATGGCGCGGCATCGACCGCATCCTCGACCAGCGTCGAGCCGGGAAGGGCGTTTCCCGCGCGCAGGCGCGATCGGCTTTCCGTGCTGCCTTGCGCGAGCTGTTGACGCCGCTGCTGGCGCGTACCGGGAAGCGCTGCTTCGTCTACCACTGGGTGGGCGGGCACGTTGAGTTGGACGCCTTCGGCGAACTGTTCCCGGAGGCACGATTCATTATCCTGCTGCGCGATCCACGCGATGTCGTGCGCTCGCTGCTGCACTGCAAGTGGCGTTGTTCGCGCGCCGGGCGTGCGAGCGGCGAGCATGACCTTGGCGCGGCGGCAGGCCTGTGGGTGGATTCCATGAAGACTGCCCTGGATCTCGCGCCCGGTCTGGAGCGCAGGAATCGCCTGATGTGGCTGCGGTACGAGGACCTGTGCACCCGATCGAATGAGGCCATGCTGCGTCTGGGTGCGTTCCTCGGCGAGGTGCCACCCGAGCCGGCGGTGGCTCCGGGCGCCGCCGCGCTGGTGACCATGTCGATGGAGCAGGCGTATCCGCCGCTGAGGAGCGGAGCGATCGGCGCCGGGCAAGTAGGTGTGTGGCGCAGGCTGCGGGCCGAGGACATTGCCACGGTGGAAGGCATCACCGCATCGCAGCGGACACGCCTCGGTTATTACTGATACCTACTGATGCGGCGCAGCCATGGCGCTCTCCAGGGTTGCCGCGTTGGGTTTCAGCCAGCGCTCGAAGCGGCGAATCTCAGGAAACAGCTCGCGCGATTTCATGAGGTCGGCGTGGCGGTTCGGAATGTACAAGCGATTGAACTCGAACATGTCCGCGAGTTCACGCGCCCCGGGAAACCCAAGCGCCGCGAACGCATCGTGGGCCAGGTAACGGTAGCTGACCGGATGCCCCAGCGTCTGCTGCATGATCTGCGCGTACTCGTCGCAGCGCAGCTCATCGCCGATGATGCCGATGACCTTGTCTCGGTACCAGAACGATTCGGCGAAGATTCCTGCGACTACGCCACCCACATCTTCGACGGCAACAGCCGCCAGCGGAGTCGTTCCCTGGGGGAGGCTGAAGGTATAGCTGTCGTCCGGCTGCCGCCTGGGCACGAGACGAGTGAGGAAGTTCTCGTAATAGAACGATACATGAATATAGGTGGCGGCGAGCTGGCGGCTGCGGGCGTATTCTTCTATGCGCGCCTTGGTGTCGAAATGCGGCACCGTCAGTCTTCCGCCCGAGAGCGATCTGGTATTGGGCAAGGTGCTCATCACGGTGTGTTGAACGCTGCTGCCGAAGATTGCATCGACCAGATTGCATCCCTGGATGAATTCGGCATCGAAGTGTTCCCAGTAATTCGTCACGCCGAACACGCCGTCGCAATCGCGCAGTGCCGAGCGCAGCCCCGCCGGATCACTCAGGCTTCCCGCTACGATCTGTGCCCCCATCCGCGCCAGCGTCAGCGCCTCGCTCGAATCCGGCCGTCTGGTCAGGCAGCGGATCTTGTATTTGCCGCTACGCAGCAAATGGCGGGCGACAGAACCGCCTTGAGCACCGGTGGCGCCGGTGACGAGAATGCGGGAGACATTAGGCATGGAGATGGACCGAAGGCATGGAAGCGAATGATGCACCCGTGGGCGATGCCCGGCTCAGTGTTCGTTTCATTTTCTGCGATGCAGCGCCCGATCGTAATCAGTGTTTGGCGAGAGGCTCAGGTTCCCAAGCCGCGAGTCGCCATGACGCTTCGTCTGGTCGGCGCTGCTTTCGGATACCGCGACTACGGTTCTCCCTCTTGACGGACGGGCTGTCGGTGGAGAGATGATGCGTTTGTGATACGCGGGCCGACGCCATGAGGCGCGTTTTTGGCGCACAGGCATCGTCGTTGCACTGCAGCGTAAGCACTCGGGGAATCACCAATCGTGGCCAGTATGCAACGTATATACATGACTGTCGTTTCATCGAGTTGTATTGTCATCGGTATATACCCAGACGCAGCTGTTTATTAGAGTATTTTTTTGCTTTATCCAGTGAGGATTTAACAACGGCTATTTATTTGACCATCTGTCGCCTGTATGCTCGTTGCGACGCTTGGGATCTTGCAGGGTCCCGAGAAGAAAGTCGTAGTCCAGGCGCTTGTGATCTTGCAGGGTCTCAAGAATGAAGATTGATCGTGGCTATAAAGCCACGGATTTGGATTTTATCTATCCCTCTCGCAGGAGGAACGCTCCATGTCGACCAGATGTAATGTGCGGCGCGCAGTTCGCTACGCGTTGTTGACCGGCGCTGCGACGGCAGCCGCCGGCATCATGCCGGCAACGGCACAGGAAACCATTCAGGAAATCATCGTTACCGGTTCGCGTATCCCGCAACCCAATCTCACCAGCATCAGTCCGGTGACCGCGATCAGCTCCGACCAGATAAAGATCGAAGGCATCACGCGCGTCGAGGACATGATCAACAATCTGCCGCAGGCTTTCGCCGACTTCGGCGGCAACCTGGCGAACGGCGCGACGGGTGCCGCCACGGTCAATCTGCGAAATCTCGGTTCAGAGCGCACCTTGGTGCTGGTCAATGGCCGTCGCTTGATGCCGGGCGATCCGACTCAAAACGGTGCCGCCTCACCGGACTTGAATCAGATTCCTTCGGCGCTGATCGAGCGCGTGGAAGTGTTGACCGGCGGTGCTTCCGCGGTGTACGGCGCCGATGCGGTCGCCGGCGTGGTCAACTTCATCATGAACGACAACTTCGAGGGCGTGCGGGTCGATGCGCAGTACGCCATGTTCCAGCACAAGAACGACAGCGGTGTGGCCAACCTGGTCCGCGAGCGCGATTTCGGCTTGCCAAGAAGCAACGTGACCGACGGTTACAGCAAGGACATTACCTTTGTTGCCGGCATCAACACGCCGGACGGTCGAGGCAACGCGACGGTCTACCTGGGGTACCGTGATCTGGACGCGATTACGCAGGACCAGCGCGACTTCAGCGCCTGCGCCCTGGGATCCTCGGCGGCGGGTGGGGCAGGAACGGCTTTCGCCTGCGGTGGTTCGGGAACGGCGGCACCGGCGCGCTTCTATCTGGGCACCGGCGATCCCGCCGATGGCGTGGGAAACGGCGATTTCGTGCTGGGGCCGAACAATGAACTGGCACCCTTCACGGCGGCGGATCAGTACAACTTTGCGCCGTCGAACTACTACCAGCGTCCTGACGAGCGCAAGACCGCCGGTTTGTTTGCGCACTACGACTTCAGCGAAAAGGCAAGCGTCTATACCGAGTTCATGTTCATGGATGACCGAACCCTTGCCCAGATCGCACCCAGCGGTGCGTTCCTCGGTGGTGGGCCGGGAGCACCGCCGTTTTTCGGACGCTACGCGGTGAACTGCGATAATCCTTTCCTGTCGCCTTCGACATTGACCCAGTTTTGCGGCGGTGATACGACCGCGGCGGATGCCTTGATCGACATTGGCCGCCGCAATGTGGAAGGCGGCGGTCGAATCGACGATTTGCGCCATACCTCATTCCGCGGCGTGGTCGGGCTTAGAGGAGATGTTGCTGAAGGGTGGACCTACGATGTTTACGGCTTATACGGCACCACGTTGCTGACTGAGAATTACTTGAACGACTTTTCGCGGGCCCGCCTGGGCAAAGCGCTGAATGCCGTGGTCGATGGGGACGCGACATCGCCGACGTTCGGCCAGACGGTTTGCCGCGTCAATGCCGATGCGGACCTGTCGAATGACGATCCGTCCTGCGTGCCGTACAACATTTTCCAACAAGGGGGCGTGACGCCGGAGCAATTGGCGTATCTGCAGGTGCCCGGCCTGTCGAAAGGTTCGACGACCGAGCAGATTCTCAG
>JBEBRC010000054.1:0-15737 GCA_040395055.1 Steroidobacter denitrificans | reverse complement strand
AACCGTCAACAGCGAATTGATGGCGCGGATGCCGACATCCAGCGGCTGCTCTATCGGTTGCCTCAGCAAGGGATTGATCGGCGCACCCGTAAGCCTGGTACGTTCCTCGCAACCCAGTGGACCCAGGCCATCGAGCGCCACGCCGGCGCCATCGATGATGCGTCCGAGCAACTGCGGACCGACCGCTGCCATCTCCGCTCCGAGGCGCGGTATCACCCGTGCATTCGGCTTCAGGCCGTGGATATCCCCGGTCGGCATCAAGTACAGGCGATCGCCGGCAAAGCCGACTACCTCTGCCTCGACGCATGCCCCGTCGCCCGCCAGCACATCGCAGCGATCGCCGACTGCCGCCTGGCAGCCTGAGGCCTCCAGGGTCAAGCCGACCATGCGCGTCAGGACTCCCTCCACCGGCGGCGGCGGCAGCTGCTGCACGCGTCGGGTGCAACGGACCAGATGTCCAGCCCAAGCGGCAGCTCGGCTGCTTTGCGCCGTGGCATTCATGGCTGGCCGTCGGTCGCCGGCGTCGAGGATCTGGCGCGCTCCTCGCCCAGCAGCGTGCTGACGACGGTATTGATACGTGTCTCAAGCCGGGCATCGATCTGGGCGGTATCGGTCGTTACCCGGCATCCGCCGCGCGTCATCACCGGATCCTCGACCATCGTCCAGGCGCGCTCCCCGCTTGGGTTGGCCAGCTTTTCGCGCACTACCGCCGCATCCTCGGGATGTAGATGGACACGCACGTCGCGCGCGGCCGCCGGCAGCATGCCGACCGTCTCTCGAATGATGGCGATGACCTGCGCCGGCTCGATTCGCAGTTCACGGCGCAACAGGTGGCGTCCGACGATCAGGGCCAGATGAGCCAGCTGATCCTCCACCTGGTCGTCGAGTTCCTGCAACGGACCGGCAAGCGAGTGCAGCATCTGCTCCACGGTGGCGAGGCGACGATCGAGTTCCTCGCGCAGCGGCTGCATCTGCGCCTCGGCGGCGGCCTGCCCGTCCGCCATGCCGGCGTCCTGCCCCTTGGCGTATCCCTCTTCGTACGCGCGCCGTTCGACCTCTTCGAGCTCAACGACGGTCTTGCCCGGCCGGCGCGTCTGGACCGATTCGCCGTGGATGCTCGGCAGGTCCCAGCGTGACACGGCGTTCATATGAACGCCTCGCCTTTGCCGCCCAGCTGGATCGTGCCTGCCTCGGACATCTTGCGCACGATTGCCAGGATTTCCTTCTGTGCCGCCTCGACCTCGGACAGGCGCACCGGTCCGCGCGCCTCCAGGTCGTCCTGGAGCATTTCCGCGGCGCGCTGCGACATGTTCTTGAAGATCTTCTGCTTGACCTCTTCGTCCGCTCCCTTGATCGCCAGCACCAAGCGCTCGCCGGCAACGGCGCGCAGTACTTCCTGCATGCCGCGATCGTCGATCCCGGCCAGATCGTCGAAGACGAACATCAAATCCTGGATCTTCGAGCCCAATGGCTCATCGACTTTCTTGATCTGCTCGACCACTTCGCCTTCCTGGCTGGAGTCCAGGAAGTTCAGGATGTTCGCCGCCGTCTTGACGCCCCCGATCACCGAGGTTTTCAGCGCCCCGGTCTTGCCCGCGAACTGCTTTTCGATGACCTCGTCCAGCTCATGCAACGCACTGGGCTGAATGCCGTCCAGGGTGGCGATGCGCATCACGACGTCGGCGCGCAACCATTGCGGGAACTGGCCCAGAATCTCGGCCGACTGGTCCGCATCCAGGTACGCCAGTACGATCGCGATGATCTGCGGATGCTCCTGCCGCACCAACTCGGCTACGGCACGGGAGTCCATCCACTTCAATGCTTCCAGCCCCTTGCTGGACCTGCCGAACAGGATTCGATCGATGACGCCGCCGGCCTTGTCCTCGCCCAGGGCGCCGATCAACACTTTGCGCAAATACTCATCGACGCCGACACCCAGCGATGTCTGGCCCTCCACCGTGGTCGTGAACTGGTCCAGCACCTCGGTCACTTCGCGGCGCGAGATGTTCTGCAGCTGCGTCATGGCGGCACCGATGCGCTGCACGTCCTTCGCCCCCATATGCTTCATGACCTGGGTCGCTTCCTCTTCGCCCAGGGACAACAACAGGATCGCCGCGCGCTCGGTGCCGGTGCGCTTGGACTCATGCGAGACATGCCTACTCATCTTTGCCTACCCACGTCTTCACCACCTGGGCCACACGAGCCGGGTCCTGCGCCACCAGCGCCCTGGCCTGTGTGATCTGCTCCTCGTACGCCACCGGCCTTGCAACCACTTCGGTGCCTGGCGAATCTGCCGCCTCGGGCGCCTGCAGTGCCGCCGGCGGCGGCGCGACTCGTGGCGGGCCCAGCAAACCGCGCACCAGCGGGCGCAATACCGTGATCACCAGCACCAGCAACACGATCAGGCCGCAGAGCAGCTTGGCGACATCGCGCACCAAGGGGCGTTCCCACAACGCCGGCCCATCGATGACAAGATCACTCGATTCGAATTCATTATTGAAGGCCGCATTCACAACGTTGACGCTGTCGCCACGCTCTTCGTTGAATCCCACGGCATCCTTGACCAGGCGCGTCATGTTCTCCAACTGCTCGGGCGTGAACGCCGCATCGCTCACCGTGCCGTCCGGCGCCGTCGTTTGCTGATTGTCCACCAGCACCGCGACCGTCAGGCGCTTCAGCCTGCCCGCAGGCCGGCGGGTATAGGCCACGGTGCGATCGATCTCATAGTTTCTCGTGGATTGCTTGGAAACGTTGTCGGGCGCCGCTGCCTGCGCGACTTGCTCGCCTGGACCGGCAAGCGGTTGCGCGGCATTGCCCGGCGCGCCGGGCGGCAATACGACGGCCGCCGCAGGCGGTTGGTTGGTCAAGGCGCCCGGCACGCCTTGCGCTCCTGCGCCATGGCGACTGATTTCCTCCGCGGATTGCTCGCTGCGTACGATCTGGCTGTCGGGCCGGTATTGCTCGCGGGCCTCCTCGGTCGTCGACAGCTCCACGTCGGCCACGACCTGGGCGCGCACGCGGCCGCGACCCACCAGCGGCGAAAGCAGTTGCTCGACACGCTGGGTGTAGCGCTCCTCCATGGAACGTGCGATATCGAGCTGCCGGTCCCGCGCGGCGAGTTCGTCATCGCCTTGCGGGCCGGACAGCAGCCGGCCTTGCTGATCGACGAGCGTCACATGCTGCGACTCGAGTTCGGGAATGCTGGAAGCGACCAGGTTGACGATCGCCGCCACCTGCTGCGGCTCCAGGCGGCGGCCCGGCTTCATTTGCAGGAATATCGACGCGCTGGCCGAGCGGCGATCGCGAATGAACGCCGACTGCCGCGGCATCGCCAGGTGCACGCGTGCGCCTTCGATGGCATGCAGGTTGGCGATGGTACGGGCCAGCTCGGTCTCCAATGCATGCTGGTAACGTGCGCCCTCCATGAACTGGCTGACGCCGAAACCAGGATCCTTGGACAGCAAGGCGAAACCTCCGTCGCCCTCCGGCAACCCTTGCCCCGCCATTTTCAGGCGCACGTCGTGCACCCGATCGGCGGGCACGGTGATGGTGCCGGTCAACGCATCGAGCTTGAACGGTACGCCTTGCGCCTCCAGCGCCTGCGCCACCTGTGCCGCATCCGGCGCATCCAGCTTGCCATACAACGCAGCGTAGGTCGGCTCCTGGGACCACAGCACCACGCCGACGCCGGCAGCCACGGCGGCCGCGATGCCCACCAGCGTCAGCAGCGGCTTGAGGTTCGCCGGAATCAAGGGGGGGCGCGGCAGAATCGCGGCCTCTGCGCTCATGAACGGCTTCCTGAACAGTTGCGCGACATTTTCGTTTCTCGTCGGTGATCGATCATTCTTGGTTTCGCGTCAGCCGATCCATCAGATCGGCATGTTCATGATTTCCTGGTACGCGCTCACGAAGCGATTTCTCACTTCAGCCACGGCGCGAAAGGAAACGCTCGCCTTCTGCATCTCCAGCATGACCTGGGGCAGCTCGACGCCGGGCACGCCGCGCTCGAACTGCGCCGCCAGATCCGCTGCACGCTGTTGCGTTTGGTTGACCTGACCCAGGCCGTCCTTGATCAGGCTGGCGAAGGAACCGCTGGGCGATTCGGCGCCGCCGCTCGCCAGGGCCTGCGCCGCCTGAGGCATCTCGTTCGGCGCCGGGGAGCGGATCTGCGATTGCATGGCGCGAATCTGCGCCAGTACGGCATCTATCTGCATCGATGACATGGTTTGCTTCCTCGGGCCGGTGAGCGGGTTCAGGCAGGTACGGGAGGAACGTCCACGCCGGACTCGCGCAGCCTCGCCAGCTTGTAGCGCAAGGTGCGCGGGCTGATGCCTAGCCGCTTTGCGACCGCCTGGCGATTGCCATTGACACAATGCAGTGCCTCCAGGATCAAAGCTTGTTCGGCGCTGGACAATGAACTGGACAGGTCGCCGGGGGCGCTGTGGGCGTCATGCGGCGCCTGGTCGGCCTCCAATTGCACGTGTTCCGCGCCGATCACCGGACCGTTCGCCAGGATCAGGGCGCGCTGCATGACGTTGTCCAGCTCGCGCACGTTGCCCGGCCATGAATACGTCAGCAGCCGGTGCGCGGCGTCGGCACGCAATGCCGGAATACGCTCGCCCGCGCGACAGCGTTGCGTCAGCAGCCGCATGGCCAGCGGCAGCACGTCATCGCGGCGCTCGCGCAGCGGAGCGGTCGCCAGCGGGAACACGTTCAAACGGTAATACAGGTCTTCGCGAAAGCGCCCCGCGGTGACTTCGGCGCGCAGATTGCGGTTGGTCGTAGCCAGTACGCGTACGTCCAGCGGCACCGGCGTGCGTGCGCCCAAGCGCTCCACTTCGCGCTCCTGCAGCACGCGCAACAGCTTCGCTTGCAGACCCAGCGGCATCTCGGTGATCTCGTCCAACAGCAGCGTGCCGCCCTGCGCCTGCTCGAATTTTCCGGCATGCGCGGCGTGCGCGCCGGTGAACGCTCCGCGCTCATGGCCGAACAGGATGGCCTCCAGCATGTTCTCGGGTATGGCCGCGCAATTGATGGCGATGTATGCCCCGGAGGCGCGCGGGGAGTTTTGATGTATGAAGCGCGCCAGCACTTCCTTGCCGGTGCCTGACTCGCCTGCGATCAGCACTGTGCAGTCGCTGGCTGCGACACGGCGGGCCAGCTCCACCAGTGCGCGCGACACCTCGGCAAATGCGATCATGTCGTCATTGATGTCGCTGGTACGGACGGCCGGCGGCTCGTCCGGCGTGGCGTCAAGGATCTTCAGATTATGTGCGTTATGGCCCATCGCTCGTCACTGGACACTGGATACGGCATACCAGGAGCAAGTTCCGTTCCAACCGCGGACTGGCGGGCTGCCGCATGCCAGTCCTGAGCAATGCGTCACAGGCTGCGTCGGGATTGGCGATGGCTGGTGGCAGGCAGCCGCCCCGCCCTCGGCCGGCGTGTCAAACTTCCGACGCCGCCGTCTCGTTGAGCATCTGGAACTTGCGCAGCTTCTCGACCAATGTCGTACGGCGCAGTTTCAGCAACCGCGCCGCGTGGGCCACGGTGCCGCCGGTACGATGCAGCGCCTGCTGGATGAGCTCGCGCTCGATCGTGAACAGATGATCGCGCAGATCCAATCCGCCAGCAGGCAGCTGGGTGAGCGTGCCCGGGGAGCTGTCTTGCGTCAGCAAGGCCATGACTCGATGCTCGTCCAGCACCGACAGTTGTTCGTCACCGTCCGCATTTCCTAGGCCCGCCGGCGCACGCTCGTCCAGATCTTCGAATTCGACATCGAGCCCGAACTCGACGTCGAGGTCCACCAGCAGATCGGCCGGACGGTATTTGGGCGGCAGATCGTCCAGATCCACGGCGCGATTCGGACACAGGATGGACAAGCGCTCGATCAGGTTGCCCAATTCACGCACGTTGCCCGGCCAGCCATAGCGGCTCAAGACCGACATCGCTCGCGGCGTCAGCTCGACTTTGCTGCGTCCGGCCGCCACATTGCGTTGGGAAAAATCCCGTATCAGCGCCGGCAGGTCCTCGCTGCGCTCGCGCAGCGAGGGAATCTCGATAGGAAACACGTTCAGGCGGTAGAACAGGTCCTCGCGGAAGGCGCCACGCGCAATGGCATCCTCGAGATTGCGATGCGTCGCCGCGATGATGCGGACATTGCAGGGTATCGAGGTGTGATTGCCCACGCGCTCGAATACCCGCTCCTGCAGCACGCGCAGCAGCTTCACTTGCATCACCAGGCTCATGTCGCCGATTTCGTCCAGGAACAAGGTCCCGCCTTCGGCGATCTCGAAGCGACCCTTGCGCGCGGCAATGGCGCCGGTGAATGCACCTTTCTCGTGGCCGAACAATTCGCTTTCGAGCAGCTCGGCAGGAATGGCGCCGCAATTGATGGCGACGAACGGCCGTTGGCGACGTGGGCTCGCATCGTGAATGGCACGTGCGGTGACTTCCTTGCCGGTGCCGGACTCCCCCAGGATCAGTACGCTGGAATCGTGCGCGGCGACCTGGCGAATCAGGCGCGTCACTTCGCGAACCGCTGCCGATGCACCGCTCGGCATGCGTACATGTCGCGCTTCGTCCAGTGCCGCCTGGGCCGGGACGCGCAACGCCGCCGCCAGTTCGACTTGCTTGAAAGGGAACGTGAGACGTCGCACGCGCGAGCCGAGCACGCCGATCAATTGCGCTACCGATGCCTCCGAACCATAGGCGACCACCGGAATGTCGCCCAGTTGTTCGCGCAGCGCAGCGCCGAGTTCGACCCAGTCGCAATCGCTGACCTCGCCGATCAGCAGCGCCGGCGGCGTATGCGGGGTCTGGATCACGGCGCGCATCAAGGCGCCATGATCGATGAGCAACGGCTCCAGCCGCAGCAGGCGCAATACCGCGCCCACTTGTTCCGCGCGCTGCGGGTCGCTGTCGTACACAACCGCACGCCGCACAGCGAGCGCTCTCGTTCCAGTGATTTCGTTCATACCCAGCTCCGACTCCCCGGGTGCCCCGGTGTTATGTCGTCGGAACCATTACAGTCGGCAGGCAGGGATTGCACATTCAGGGTTTCCCTCAATACCCCCAACTCGTGATGTACTGCCAGAAAATTGGCACCAAATTAAGGGAAATCCCTAACGCCCCCAAGGAACTGGCTGCCGGCCCGATACGAAGCGTGAACCGCGCACATGTGAGGCGTTCACAAAAAAAGTGTGACGCGCTGCCTCGGGGCGGTGCGAACGCGATCCGCGCCCCCGACCCGATGGCCTGCCGGCAGGAATAGCGCGCGTTTCGCGCCGCTCAGAGTCTTTTCGGCTGCCGCGCCCCGGCCACCTGGCGGCGATGCCGGCGGAATGCCAGCTTTTCCATCAGGTCGGCGATGTGCTCGCCGGGGGGAACGAACCTCAGCTTGACCCGTCCGTCCGGACCGACGTTCGTCACCCGCCCCGCAAGCCGCAGCGGTTCGGCGATACAGTCTCGCAGGTAGATCTCCACTACCCCCTGCTGACCCAGTTCCGGCAACGGGGCAGTGGTATGCCAGACCGCTCCCAGGGCATTGAAGCGAATCGAGGAGTTGCGCGGACGCCGATGGCTGGCAGCCAGCAGCGCTCCCACCATGTCCAGCAGCAGGTTCACTTTCAGCTCCAGGCGCTGCAGGTCGGCCGCATGCGGCGCATTCTCGTCCGGCTTCTCTATCGGTCCATGCTCATCCAGCGCCGACAGTGCCTGCAACACCCGCAGATTCCGATCCGCGTGGCTGGCGATCACGATCGGATCCAGGGCCTCGGCGACTGGCGTCCACATGACCGGCAGTACGTCCTCGTACGCCAGCTCCTCATACAGAACGACCGTATCTATGCCTTCGTACATGATGTCATCCTCGCCACCGCCGCATCCGACTCCGTCATGGCCTGCTGCAAAGCGTTCAGCCACTGCTGATCCTGCGGCCTTGCGCTCGCACGCAGATGCTCGAGCAGCATTCGTCGCTCCTCGATGGTTCGCGGTACGTCCTGCCATTGTCCGCGCATTGCCTGCTGCACCAGTTTACTGGTGGCAGCCATGATGCCGTCGGCATGAATGCTCATCACGCCCTGACCCGTGAGGGGATCGTAACCCAGGCGTCGCGGATCTCGAGCAACAGCTTGCTCACTTCATCGAGCGACTCGATCCGATCGTCGCTCATTGCCTTGAGCAGATGGCGGCCCATGTAGTCGTACAGCTCGCTCAGATTGGTGGCAATCTGGCCCCCGCCCGCCATATCGAGGCTGCCGCGCAGCTCCCCGATAATGGACACCGTACGATTCAGCAGCTGGGATTTCTGCACCACATCGCCGCGCTCGATGCAACCGCGCGCCGCGCGAATCCGTTCCAGGGCCCCGTCCATGAGCAGGACAATCAGCCCGTGCGGGTCGGATGCCGCGACGCCGCCGTGGGCGGCGGCGCTCTGGTAGGCCGCGACGCGTGACGCTTTTGAATACCCCGACATGCCCATACTCCACACCGTTCCTCTAAGCATCATAACGGCGGGTCGCGATCAGACTTGAGTGGCCGATGTGCCGCATCGGGCGCTCGTGCATCCGCGACAGCTACTTCGAGGCGGAGCGGTTCAAGTTGCCGAGCGATTCCACTTGCTGCGACAAGTAACTGGACGTCACTTGCAGCTGCGACAACAAGGTGTCGAGTCGCGTGAACTGCAACAGATAGGCTCGCTGGCGCGCCGCTATCCGCAGTTCGATGTTGTCCTTGCGCTCCTGGATATCCTTCTGCTGTTCCACCAGCGCCTTGGAGCGTGCATCCAGGGCACCGCCATCCTTGAGCCGTTCGTCGGCCTGAGCGAACAGCCTGGCGGCGACGCCGTCTTCGGCGCCGAACAATTTACCCACCGCGGTGAAGTCGCCGCTCAAGGCGAGTTGCAGCTTGGCATCATCGACCGCCAGTTTGCCATCCGCCTGGGTCAGGATGCCCACGGCAGCCAGGGTCGGATACGTGCTGCCCGCCTCCGCCACCGGCTCGCTGATTGCCCGGCGCAACTGGCTTTCGATACTGCTCAGAAGCGAATCCCCGAGCATCGGACCGGCCGTTTGAGTGATCGAATCGTAGCTGCGCAGCCTCGATACCTGGGTCATCAGGGCATTGTAGGCATTGACGAAGGTATTGATTCGCGTCTGGACCGCCGCGCTGTCGTAATTGACGCCAAGGCGCGTGGGTCCTTCCTGGGACTCGCCCTTCAGATCCAACACCACCCCGTCGATGGCATTCTCGATGCGATTCGTCGCACTGCGAACCTCGGCGTTCGCAATGTTGACGATGGCGTCCTGCGCCGCGCTGATCTGGGTGTAGTTCGAATCCGCGGCCGCGCTGTAGGTCAGCGCCTGCAACCCGCCGTCGCCGCCGGAGTGCGCCACTTCTATGAGGTTGCCGGCCCCGGTCGCGGTCGAGGACAGGACCAGCCGGCTGCCGTCGGTGCCATGCACCAGCGTGGCGCGAATCCCGGGATTGTCGGCCGCCGCGTTGATCGCGTCACGGATGTCGGCAAGAGTCGCGTTCGTGTCGTCGATCGCGAGCGAAAAGCGATTTTCGCCCAGCGACAGCTCCAGGGTGCCGGTACCGATGCGCTGCGCAGCGCCTTCGGCGAACGCATTCGACGATAGCTGCTGCGCCCGGGCCAGCTGCACGACCTCGACCTGATAATCGCCCGGCACTGCCTTGGCGCCCGCGGTGGCGGTGAATATCGCCTCATCGCCGCTGACCGCCTGGCGCGTGCTGAATACATCCGTCGTCTTGAGCGAAGACAACGCGCTGCGAAACGTCGACAAGGCGCCCATCAAGGTGCCGACCGCGGAAACCTGGGTCGTGACTCGCCCGCTTTCGCGCGCCACCTGCCGATCCATCGGTGCGCGCTCGGCGGCGATCAGTTGCGACACCAGGCCCTGGACATCGATCTGCGAACCGCCTACTGCGCCTGTGGTTGCCATGCTGTCTTCTCTCTATGTCGTCGCACTATGTTGTCGCAATGGCCGGTCCGCGGCGGGCCGCCTCGCCACACTACCGGCGCCGCCGGTAGAGGACGCGCCTGGTGCAGCGCCTTCCCATCTAGCGGCGCAAGAAACGAAAAAGCGAACGGCGGGTGTCCTGCGACACTCGCCATTCGCCCACGACTGCTGCGCCCGCAGGCGTTTGCTCATGGCCGCTGCGTATCAGCCACGCAGCAGGCTCAACACGTTCTGCGGCGCCGAATTGGCCTGCGCCACCATCGCCGTACCTGCCTGCTGCAGGATCTGGGCGCGGGTCAGCGCTGCCGTTTCGGCCGCGAAGTCCGTGTCGAGAATCCGGCTGCGCGACGCGGACAGGTTCTCGGAGACAGCCTGCAGGCTGTTGATCGTGGACTGGAAGCGGTTCTGTATCGCACCCAGGGTGCTGCGCAGCGAACTGACCGCCGTCAGCGCCGAGTCGACGCTCAGGATCGTGGCATTGGCCGCCGCAACCGATCCGACGGTTTGCCCGCTCAGCGCGCCCGCCGCCTCGTTGACCAGCGAGCCGAAGCCCAGGTCACCGCCAGCCTGTGTTCCACCCAGGGTGATGCGCTCCGAGCCGGCAATGCTCAGCGCCCCGGTGGTGGCGTTGAACGATGCGTAGACGCCGCTCACCGCGCTGTTGATCGCATCGGCCAGTGCCTGCCCGCTCTCGAACGCACCGGTGATGCCGATCGCCGTGGCGTCGCCCAACTGGATGCTCAGATCGCCCTCGGCCAGGGTCAAGGTAGCGGTCGTGGCGGCGGCGCCGTTGTCGACCGCATTGGTGCCGACCGCAAAGTCGGCGCCGGCGAAGCCGCCGGGGGTGTTGAAGTTATTGGCCACGACGATGTCGAAGCTCGTGCCGTCCGCGCGAGTGAAAACCAGATCCGCGCCCGCCACCGTGCCGCTGGCCGTGATGCCGGCCGCGGCCAGCGCCCCGGCCGCGGCCGTGACTGCCGCCTGCACTTCGGTAGCATCGACGGTTTCGGCAGCGCCGCCGGTCTGCACCACGTTCAGGATCTGAACGCCGCCCACCGACATGCTCAAAGCCTGGCCGTCCGCGTTCGATACCGCGCTGGTCCAGGCGCCGGCTGCGGCCGTCGCGTTCGCCTCGGCGGCAACCGGTCCTACCAGGGCGCTCAAATCGCCCGAGTTCGCCGTCGCCACCTGGCCGATGCGCGTCGCCTGGACGCTGGAGTCGAGTTCGAGGGTGATCGTCTCGCCGACGTTGGCGCCGACCTGGAACACGGCGCCGCCGAACGAGCCGTCGAGCACCTTGCGGCCGTTGAAGGAGGTCTGGCTGGCGATGCGGTCGATCTCGGCGATGCGCTGCTGCACTTCCTGATCGAGCGCGGCACGGTCGCTGTCGGAGTTGGTGGCGTTGGCCGACTGCACCGCCAGCTCGCGGATGCGCTGCAGGTTGTTGGTGACTTCCTGCAGGGCGCCCTCAGTCGTCTGCGCCAGCGAAATGCCGTCATTGGCATTGCGCGCGGCCTGGTTCAGGCCGGTGATCTGGGTGGTCATGCGATCGGAGATCGCCAGGCCCGCCGCGTCGTCCTTGGCGCTGTTGATGCGCAGGCCCGAGGACAGGCGCTGCAGGGATTGGGACAACTGATTGCCGGACGTCGTCAGGTTACGCTGTGCGTTCAGCGACATCACGTTGGTGTTGATGACAAGTGCCATGAAACTACTCCTGGTCTTTTACTTTGACCCCGGACGCCCGTCCGCGGCTTGACTCAGCACTGGCGGCGTGATGTACGCCGACGCCGAACTGCTGTTGATGTCATATATCGGAGAGCCGGCGACGAACTTGAGAGACTCTGGGGTCGTCATGGGAGTGTCGGGTCGGTCAAGGTGAAAATTGTGCGGTCGGTCACGCTGGGTTCGATCGAGCTCGTCAAACCTGCGGTGGCAGGCGTGATGCCCTGGCGTTCGTCATCGCAAATAGTTGAACAGCGACAATTGCGATATCTTCGAATAGGACAACTGCGCGGCCTGCAGCCCGACCAGTTGCTGGTTCATCCTGGTAATGGCTTGCGCATAGTCCAGGTCGCGAAGATCCGACAGCGCGCTGGCCAGGTCGACATCCAGGGCCGCGCGCGAATCGTCCGTGGAATCGATGGTCGAGAGTCTGGCGCCGACTTCTGCGCGAATACGCAGCACGTGATCGCTCGCCTGGTCGAGCTGCTGCAACGAGCCTTGCAACACCGAGGCCAGCCGTGCATTCGCCGCGGGGGAGTCTGCGGGCTGGCGCAAAGCGTCGGCGATCTGCGAGATGGTGGAAAAGATGTCCTCGGCGCGCGCGCTGCCGACCGAAAAGGTATCGCCCGCCGCCGGCGTGCCGCTGATCGTCACGCGCACTGCGTTGAACTCTATCGGTTCGCCCGCGGTATATGTGCCGCTGGCGAGGACGTTCGCCGGCACAGCGCCATCGGTGATCTCCCACTGCGATGGCGAGCTGAAGGCAATGGTGTAGCTCCCAGGCACCCAGCTGCTGCGGTCCACCAGCGCCCCGACATCGATCACGCCGCTGCCGGTGTTCGAAGCAGAACCGGCAGTGAAGAAGGTGCCGTTGCCTTGCGGCACGTTCATGAACACATCGAAACCGGAATGGCTGTCGGCAATACGTTGCGTGGAGCTGATCTGCAGCAGGCGACTGCCCTGGTCGGCCACGTAGCGCACGCTGGCATCGCCGCCACCGGCAAAAGGCTTGGTCAAGGACGAGAAGCCGGCAAACAGGTATTCGCCGCCGCCGTCCTGGCGGTTGGCGACATCCTGCAGTTCCGCCAGGCGGCTCGACAACTCGGTCGCGATCGAGCGCCGGTCGCTGTCGCTCAGTGTGCCGATATTGGACGCCTGCAACGTCAACTCACGCACGCGAGTCAGTATCGTGCCTACATCCGCCAGCGACTGCTCCTCGAGATTGAGGCGATTTCGCGCCAATGTGCTGTTCTTCGCCAACTGTGCCGATTCGCTTTGCGCACGCTCCAGCTCCAGGATATGCGCGGTCGCGATCGGATCGTCGGCCGGCGTCTGGACACGGCGGCCCAGCGCCACCTGATTCTGCAACTTGGCCAATGACGAGGATTGCAGCTGCATCGCAGCCAGCGAATTGTTGTAGAAGCTAAGGGTCGATAGACGCATGGTAATTTCCCGATACGGATCGCTCGCGGCGCATCAGCCGCGGACCGCCTGCAGAATCGACTGGAACAAGGTGTCTGCGACGCGGATCATTTGCGACATCGCCATGTAGGCCTGCTGATAACGAATCAGGTTTGCCGCCTCCTCGTCCAGATTGACGCCGGCCACCGACTGCAACGCGCTCGAGGCTTCATCGGCCACGACTTTCTGTGCATCGCGTGCCACCTGCATCTGGTTCGTCTTGACGCCTACGTCGCCCAGGAACGCGCCGACCCCTGCGTTCAAGGAGGTCTTTCCTTGATTCATGACCGGCTGCAGCAGCACGTCCGCCAGCTTGAGGGCGTTTCGATTGTCACCGCTGCCCGTCAGATTGTTCTCGACCGTGAAACTGTCTCCGGCCGCGGGGCTGCCGCTGATCGTCACGCGCCAGCCGTTGACGTCGATGTCGGCGCCGGCCTCGTAGGTGTAAACGGTTGGATCGGTACCGATCGTATAGCTGGTCGCGCTCGTGAACTCGATTCTTACCGGACTGCGCAGCTGCGCATGGCCTGCATCCAGCACCTCGCCCTGGGAGATGACCCCGCTGCCGGTGTTGCCGGCCGCAGCGGCGCTCACGATGGGCGCTGCGGCGGCGATTCGCGCCGGATCGGTAATCAGTGTCTGCAAGCCTGAGACCGCGGCGGCGGTCGGCTTGAGCAACAGCTGGTCCGCCATGCCGGGCGTGCCGCTTACCACGATCGAGAGTCCCTCGGCCAGGAACGGGTCGGTGGCGGTGCCGCTGCCAGTCATTGGAATCGTCGCGCCGTTGTCCAGGCGCCGCAGATTCCAGCCGCCGGAGGTCGACACCAGTAGGTAGTCGTGGGTCGTAAGCGTGCCGGCACTGCCGGGGATGCGCGTCACGACGGCACCGGCGGTGCCGGAGTTGTTGCTGCTGGCCTGGACCTCGACCCCGCCGATCGAGAAAAACTCGCCTCCCAGCGCACCGTCCAGGTCCATGCCGGCGGCGTGCTGCTGGTTCATCACCTCGGTCAAGGACACACTGAGCAAACCCAGTGTATTGCGCGCCGGATCGAGCATCTGGGTGCGAAACTCGAGCATGCCTCCGAGCGTGCCGCCGGACAGGGTACTCTGGATCTCCACTGCTCCTTGCGCAGACAGAATGGAGATACTCTTGCGCGTGGGATCGAATGCATCCGGCGTCGCCGCCATCGTCGAGTGCGTGCGGCCCACGACCAGCGGCTGGCCGTTGCCGACGAATATGTTCGCCGAGTAGTCCTCCTGCATGACTACGTTCACATTCAGGTGCGTCGACAATTCATCGATCAGCCGATCGCGCTGGTCCAGCAGATCGTTGGGGGGCTGTCGGCTCTGGGCGTAGGCGCCGCTGATCTGTTCGTTCAACTGGGCAAGATTGCGCGCCAAGGTCGTGATCGTGGCCGCCTCGCGTTCCAGCGAGCCGTTCACCTGCGACTCGAAGCTGCGCAAGCTCGAATCGTAGGAATTCATGCGGTCCACCAATGTCTGTGCCTGGCTCAGCAGCGTCTGGCGCGCCGGGATCGAGGTCGGCGAATCGGCGACGCTGTGCAAGGCATTGACGAAGTTCTGCAGCGAAGCGGACAGGCCTGTACCCGAGTCGCCCAGGAGATTGTTGATGCGCTCCGCCTGCGTCGCATAAGTGTTGGACTGGTGATACTGGCTGGAGGAAGTGCGTGCCTGGCTGGCCAGGAAATCGTCATAGGCGCGGCGGATGGTACTGACGTCGACGCCGTTGCCCACCCACCCCGATCCGGCCTGCTGCGCCTGGCGCGTCACGAAGTCCGGCAGCTGGCGGCTATAGCCGACCGTGTTCGCGTTCGCGATGTTGTGACTGGTCGTATCCAGGGCGCGCTGGAATGCCAGCAGGCCGGAAATACTCGTATTCAGCAGATCAGCCATGACGATGCCTCGCTGCGCGGTATTGAGGGCTGATCGCAGGCCGGTAAGGATTCATCACATGCCTACTCCGTTACGGGTTATCGACACCTCGGCGCTCGACTTGAGCCGATCGATCGCGCGTCCCTCGACGGCGCCTGCCTCGATCCTGTGCGTTTGCGCATCCAGCGCCTCCAGGCCCTGGGCTTGCACCGTGGCACGCACGTCTGCCGCCACGGCGAGGATCTTCTGCGCGTAGCGCGGATCGGTGGCATAGCCCCCGCGCTGCAAGGCGCCGGCGAACGAGGCGACGTCGCCGCCGGTATTCAGCGCCGAGCGGTAACGAGGACTGCCGCCGATCAGCAGCGCGTAGTCGCGGAAACTCTCGGCAGCGGAGTCGTAGGCACGGAATCGCTCGACCCTGCGCACCGCAACGCCCGCCTCGAACTCCAGCGTGGGTACGCTGACGCTCGCTCCGGGCCAATGGCCGCCCGTCTTGATGCCGAACAAATTGAAGCTGCACCGTCCCTCGGCGGTACAAGGCACCGATCGCCCCCAGCCGGTTTCCAGCGCCGCCTGCGCCAGCAGCGCATGCGGGTCGACGCCCAGTTCGCTCGCCGCCTGGCGTGCGTGCGGCCACAGGGAGCGCACGAAGTCGTCCTTGCCGGTGGCCACCCCTGG
>JBEBRC010000053.1:0-15746 GCA_040395055.1 Steroidobacter denitrificans | reverse complement strand
TACGCCTTCGGCGGCCAACAGGTGCGCAACATCCTGCGCATCGGCAACACCCGTAACGACTACCTGTGGACCCAGCCGGACGACAGCAAGGGCAACCCGCTGCTCTATGGCACCCTATGGCGTCGCACCAATAGCCGCGCCACCGAAACGAAGAGCTTCGTCGAGCAGTTGAGCCTGAGCGGCCGCGCCCAGACCGGCGTGCTGGCGCATCGCTACAGCGGCGGTATCGAGTACAGCGACGAGAACACCACGCGCGGCAGCTATCAGCTCAGTCCCGGTACCAACAACCCGCTGACCGGCAACCAGGCGTGCCCCACCATCGGCGCTGCCACCGGCTATAACTGCACCGATTTCTACCATCCGAATCCGGGCGATCCCTGGGCCGCCGGGCAGACGGTCCAGCGCAGCGACAAGGCGCTGGACTCCGAGCAGACGACCAAGACCATGTCCTTGTACTTGTTCGATACCATCGAGCTGAGCCAGCAGTGGATGATCAACCTGGGACTGCGCTGGGACGATTTCGATACCGTGCTGCTCACGCCGTCGTCCAGCGCCGCGCCGACCCGCTTGAGCAGCAACAATGACTTCGTCAACTACCAGCTCGGCGTCGTCTACAAGCCGGCCGACAACGGCAGCCTCTACCTGTCGTACGGCACCTCGTCCACACCGCCGGGCATGGACGGTGGCGATGGCGCCGACGGCCTCAGCGCCGCCGTCCAGGACCTCAAGCCGCAGGACACGACCAACATCGAGCTGGGGGTGAAGTGGGATCTGTTCGACAATCGTCTCAACCTGACCGGGGCGGTGTTCCACACCGTGATGGACAACGCCCGTATCATCGTCAGCGACGGCACCACCCGCAATGCCGGTGAGAAGACGGTCGACGGCGTGGAGATCGGGTTCAGCGGCAACGTCTCCGACCAGTGGAGCGTGTACGGCGGCTACACTTACCTGGATGCGGAAATCGACGATAACGGCTACGTCTGTGCCGTGGCCGGCCGCAGCTGCCCCAGCGGCATCTACGTGCCCTCGCCATACAACGGCAACGTGTTCCCGAATACCGCCAAGCATAGCGCCAGCTTGTGGACGACCTACACCTTCGCCTTCGGCTTGACCATCGGCGGCGGCGCAACCTACGTCGACAAGCAGTACGGCAACGTGGCCAACACCCAGTGGATCCCGGACTACACGCGCTGGGATGCGATGGCCAGCTATGGCATCGGCGAGCGCTACAGCATGCAGCTGAACGTGCTGAACCTGAGCGACGAGACCTATTTCACGCGGGCTTACGCTTCGCACTACGCCGGCATCGGTCCTGGCCGCTCAGCCACGCTGACCTTCAACGCTGCGTTCTGATCCGCAGCGGCGCGCGGCAGGGGCCTCCCTGCCGCCGTTTGCCGGGTGCGCCCACAGCACGTGCCGGCCGCAATGCCGGCGAATCGATGCCGTTCGACGTCCGAAGGTGGCGCAGAGTCGATTGGTGGCGGTGACCGGAGTCGAACCGGTACGACCTTTGGGTCGGCAAATTTTAAGTCTGCTGCGTCTACCAGTTCCGCCACACCGCCAGTCCAAAGTAGATATCCCAATGCGAACCTTCGCAGCGAAGGTCCACCGGGGCGGGATTCTACCCGCCGCGCCGGTCCGACGCAGCGGGACGTAACAGGTTATCTGATAAACTGCCCTTTGCTCGTGCAGGGTGCGTGATGCTCGGCACTGGGCAACGATCCGACACTCACCCAAGCCGACGCCGGATTCCACCCACATGCCCGAACAGCTCGCGGTGTCCACCGACTTGCCGCAACTCGATGTACGCGCCGTTCATTTGTGGCGTGGCGAGAAGCATCTGCTGCGCGGCGTGGCGTTCACCCTCGCGCGTGGCGAGTTGCTGCAGGTCGTGGGCCCCAACGGGGTGGGCAAAACCAGTCTGCTGCGCTGTGTGGCCGGCCTGCTGCCCAGGGAGTCGGGCGAGATCCTGTGGCGCGGCCAGGCGCTGGAGCGTTGTCGCGAGGACTATCACCGCCAGCTGGCTTATCTGGGGCACGTCAACGCGCTCAAGCCCGATCTCACGGCGCTGGAGAACCTGCATTTCGGGATCACGGTCAAGCGTGCGGTGGCGAAATCCGAACTGCTTGCGACCCTGGCCGAGCTGCAGCTTGCTGCCTGTGCCGACCTGCCGGCGCGGGCCTTGTCGGCGGGCCAGAAGCGCAGGGTGGCGATCGCCCGCATCCTGTCGATGCGCTCGCCGCTGTGGATCCTGGATGAGCCGATCACCAATCTCGACGTCGCCGGCATCGCATTGTTCGAGCATTGCATGGCGCGTCACCTGCGCGCCGGCGGATCGATTCTCACCGCCGCCCATCAGCGGCTGCTGCAGAATCATCCGGGCGTACGCACCCTGGAGCTGCACTGAATGCGCGCGCGCGATCCCAGCGTGCCTCCGGCGGGGGCGGATACCCTGGCAGCCGATGCCTGCGCGGCGATGGGGGAGGATGCGTTCCCGCCCGACGAGATCGGCGCCGGGCAATCCAGCGGCCTGCGGCAGATCGTGTGGCTGGTGATCGTGCGCGATCTGCGGCTGGCGATGCGCCATTGGGATCAAGTGATCCAGCCGCTGATCTTTTTCGTCATCATCACCACGTTGTTTCCCCTGGCGATCAGTCCGGCGCTGGAAGAGCTAAGGCGGATCTCGCCCGGGGTGCTGTGGGTGGCGGCAATGTTGTCCTCGCTGCTGGCGCTGGAGTCTTTGTTTCGGCCGGATGTCGAGGACGGTACCATGGAGCAATGGGTATTGTCGGGCCAGCCTTTGTCGGTGCTGCTGCTGGCGAAAACCACCTCGCATTGGCTGATTTCCGGGTTGCCTTTGGTCTTCATGGCGCCGATTGTGGGAACTGCCTTGGGGATGCCGCAGTCTGTATGGCCGGTACTGGCGGCAACCTTGGCGCTCGGCACGGGATCCTTGAGCGTGCTCGGGGCGATCGGCGCGGCGCTGACGGTCAGCGTGCGCCGCGGCAGCGTGCTGCTGGCGCTGCTGGTGCTGCCGCTGGAGATGCCCGTGCTGATTTTCGGCGCTCGCGCCGTCGATCTGGCGATGCAGGGCGAGGCGGTGGCGGGTCCGCTAAACTTGCTGGCGGCATTGTTGCTGCTGTTTGTCAGTCTTGGGCCGTTTGCGATGGCGGCCGCCATGCGTATCAGCGTTGAAACATGAGTTCCACTTCTTCCCAAACACCGTTACCGACTCCCGAGGGGCGCGCGATCGCGCGCGCGCCCTCGCGCTGGCTGTGGTTCCACAAGCTGGGATCGCCGCCCTACGCCTATGGCCTTGCCTCGCGCCTGCGGCCCTGGTTCATGGGGGCGACCGTGATCCTGATGCTGGTGGGCGTCTTCGGCGGACTGGTGCTGGCGCCGCCGGATTACCAGCAGAAGGATGCATTTCGCATCATTTACGTGCATGTGCCGGCCGCCATCATGTCTTTGCAGGTCTACATGGCGATGGCGATCGCCGCTGCCGTGGGGCTCATTTGGCGCATGAAGCTTGCCCATGCCTTTGCCGCGGCCTGTGCGCCGGTCGGCGCCTGGTTCACGGTGCTGGCGCTGGCGACGGGTTCCATCTACGGCAAACCGATGTGGGGCACCTGGTGGGAATGGGATCCACGCCTGACCTCGGAACTGATTCTGCTGTTTCTGTATCTGGGCTACATGGCGCTGCGGGAGTCTTTCGACGATATCCCGCGGGCGGACCGGGCGAGCGCGATCCTGGCTATCGTCGGCGTAGTCAATGTGCCGATCGTCAAATACTCCGTCGTCTGGTGGAACAGCCTGCATCAAGCCCCAACGATCTCCAAGATCGATACGCCCTCCATTACCTTGTCCATGGGATGGCCGCTGTACACCCTCGTGCTTGCCTTTATGCTCTACTTCGCGGCCGTCATGTGCGATCGCCTGCGCAGTGAGATCCTCAGAAGGGAGCGCAATGCCAGTTGGTTGATGGAAAATATAGATAGATCATGAACTTGCAAGACTTTCTTTCCATGAGCGGTTATGCTGCATACGTCTGGCCATGCTACGGCCTGACCGCGGCCGTACTGATATGGATGGTCTGGTCCGCGCGCAGCCAGTGGCGCAGGGAGATCGTGCGGGCGCAGCGCCGCGTGCTTTCTCAGCAGCAAACGGGGCAACAGGAGGTGCAATCATGACGCCGCGCCGTCGCCGGATGATGTTGGTGGGATTGATCGTGCTGGGGGTCGGCGGCGCCGTCGCCTTCGCCTTGAGCGCGTTCCAGGACAATCTTCTTTATTACTATTCTCCTTCCGATGTCTCGGCCGGCAAGGCGCCGGTGGATCGGGTGTTCCGTGTCGGCGGCATGGTGCCGGAGGGCAGCTTCAAGCGTCCGGCCGGCAGCCTGGAGGCGCATTTCGTGTTGACCGACTATGCGCACCAGGTGACGGTGAGCTACACCGGCGTGCTGCCGGATCTGTTCCGCGAGGGGCAGGGTGTGATCGCGCGCGGTCGTCTCGGCCCGGACGGGACCTTCGTCGCCGAGGAAGTGTTGGCCAAGCACGATGAGAACTACATGCCGCCCGCCGTGGCGGATAGCCTGCGACAGCAGCAAGACAAGCGGGTAACGACACCGCTGCCGACGACCTGAGGGCCTCATGGCTGCCGAACTCGGACATTTTGCACTGATCCTGGCGTTCTGCCTGAGCCTGCCACAGGCATTTTTCGGCCTGGCCGGCGCCGCATGGCGGCGACCGCATTGGATAGCGCTGACCACGCGCGCGGTCGCCGGACATTTTGTCTTCACCGCCATTGCCTTCGCCTGCTTGTCGTACGCTTTCTATGTGAACGATTTCTCGGTGCTGTACGTCGCCCAGAATTCGAACTCCGAGCTGCCGACGTTCTATCGCTTCGCGGCCGTGTGGGGCGCGCACGAAGGTTCATTGCTGATGTGGCTGCTGGTGCAGGCGATCTGGACCGTGTCGGTGGCGGCGTTCAGTCGCAACATGCCGCAGGTGATGACCAGCCGGGTGCTGGGTGTGCTGGGGCTGATCAGCGCCGGTTTCGCGCTGTTCATCCTGATGACCTCCAATCCATTCGATCGATTGTGGCCGGCCGCCGTGGACGGGCGCGACCTGAATCCCTTGCTGCAGGATCCGGCGTTGGCGATCCATCCGCCCATGCTCTATATCGGCTACGTCGGCATGTCGGTGCCGTTCGCGTTCGCGGTGGCGGCGATGCTGGAGGGCAAGCTGGATTCCCTGTGGGCGCGCTGGGTGCGTCCCTGGGCGACGGTCGCCTGGATGTTCCTCACCATCGGTATCGCGCTGGGCAGCTGGTGGGCGTACTACGAGTTGGGCTGGGGCGGCTGGTGGTTCTGGGATCCGGTGGAGAATGCCTCGTTCATGCCGTGGCTGATCGGCACCGCGCTGATTCACTCGCTGGCGGTCACTGAAAAGCGCGGCTTGTTCAAGAGCTGGACCTTGCTGTTGTCGATCACCGGTTTCTCCTTGTCGCTGCTGGGCACGTTCCTGGTGCGCTCGGGCGTGATCGAGTCGGTCCATGCTTTCGCCAGCGATCCGGCGCGCGGCCTGTTCATTTTGATCTTCATGACGGCATGCGTGGGCGGCGCCCTGGCGCTGTACGCCTGGCGCGCACCGATGTTTCGCTCCAACGCGGGCTTTGCGCCCGTATCGCGCGAGTCCTTCCTGCTGCTGAACAATGTGCTGCTGGTCGCCGCCACCGCACTGATCCTGCTCGGCACCTTGTATCCGATGTTCCTGGATGCCTTGAACCTGGGCAAGATTTCCGTGGGCCCGCCATATTTCACGGTGGCGTTCGTGATTCCGATGCTGCCGATGGTTTTCCTGCTGGCGCCGGGGATGCATGCGTCCTGGAAACGCGCGACGTTCGAGCGCACCAAGGCCACGTTGGCCCGGCTGCTGCTGGCGGCGGTGGTATTGGGCGTTGCGGTTCCTGGCATCGCCTATGGTTGGCACTCGGCGATTACCTCGGTGGGCATCATCGTCGCCTTGTGGGTTGCCTTCTCGTCACTGGTGGAACCGGTCAGCCGCTGGCGCAAGGGGCATTCCCTGCCGGCGAGCATCATCGGTATGAGCGTGGCGCATTTCGGCCTGGCGCTGTTCATCATTGGCGCCACCACCGTGGAGTCCTGGCACCAGGAGACCGACTTGAGCCTCAAGCCCGGGCAGAGCGCCTCGGTTGCAGGCTTCGACTTCGAGCTGATCCAACTTCGCGAGGTCTCCGGGCCGAACTACGAGGCCATCGAAAGCGAGGTCGTGATCACGCGCGATGGCGAACCGGTGGCGATCGTGCATCCGCAGAAGCGCACCTATCGGGTACAGACGAACGCCATGACCGAGGCCGGCATTGCCGGGCGCTGGCATCGCGATTTGTTCGTTGCCATGGGTGAACCGCTGGGCGATGGCGCCTGGAGCTTCCGCCTGCAGTACAAGCCAATGGTGAGATTCATCTGGCTGGGCGCCTTCATTGCCGCCTTGGGCGGATTGATTTCGGTGTTCGACCGGCGCTACCGCCAGCGAGTGACAGTGGATGCCGCCGTTGCGGTCCCAGGCGTCAGTGCCAAGACGGCATGACGGAGCCCGATCAGCGCAGGCCTCAAGCGAGCATAGTTGGCCAGCATAGAGAGCGATGACACGGACCTCGATGAACCAGACTGCGATCAAGACCGAGAAGCCGTCGAAAGGCGTGTGGCGCTACCTGCTCCCGGTAGGTTTGCTGCTCGCGCTGGTCGTGGTCTTCTATGTCAGCCTGGGTCGTGACAAGCAGACCTTGCCCTCGCCGCTGATCGGCAAGCCCGCGCCGCAATTCGAACTGCCACGCCTGGATGATCTGTCCCTGCCGATCTCGAATGCCGAGTTCGCCGGGCAAATGTACGTACTGAACGTCTGGGGCAGCTGGTGTGTGGGATGCCGCCAGGAACATGGCGCGCTGTTGCAGATCGCGCAGCGAGGGGAAGTCCCGATCCTGGGGCTGAACTGGAACGATGATCGCGAGGCGGCGCTGTATTGGCTGCAGAGCCTGGGCGATCCTTATGTGGCCTCGGCGTTCGACGGCGAGGGACGTATCGCGATCGATTGGGGCGTCTATGGCGCCCCCGAGACCTTTCTGGTGAGTGCACAGGGGGAGATCATCCACAAGCATATCGGACCGCTCAACCTGCAGATCTGGGAACGCGACTTCGTACCGATGATGCAGCGTGCGGGAGTATCAGGGAAATGAGCGCATTGAAACCGAACCGCTTCGCGCCCGGCGTGGCGGGATTCGATCGTCGTGCGCTGCGCACGCTGTTGGTGGCGGCACTGCTGATACTCGCCACCGTGTTGCTGAGACAACCGGCATCGGCTATCGATATAGCGCCGGCGTTCGAGGATCCGGTGCAGCAGGCGCGCTACGAGCAGCTGGCGCGGGAGCTGCGCTGCCTGGTGTGCCGCAGCGAAACCATCGCCGATTCCAATGCCCCCTTGGCCGCCGATCTGCGGCGCCAGTTGCGCGAGCTGATGGGGCAGGGCAAAAGCAATGCCGAGATCCTGCAGTACATGACCGAGCGCTACGGCGACTATGTGCTGTACAAACCACCGCTGGTGCCGCGCACCTGGCTGTTGTGGGCCGCCCCGGTCCTGTTGTTGCTTGGCGGCGGGACCGCTGCCGCCGTGGTGATCGTGCGCAAGTCGCGCTTGCCCGATACCGATCCTTCCGATCCTGGTCTGGGTGTTTCGTGACGACGTTCATCATTATCTGCGCCGCGATGCTGGCGGCGGCTGTGTTGTGGATGGTGCTTCCATTGCTGCGTTCATCGGCGCCGGAGGGAGCGCAGGATCCGTCCGGCGAGCCGCATCCCGGCAGCCGCAAGGAACGGCGCATATCCAGCCTCGCGATCGCCCTGCTGGTGCCACTGCTGGCGGTCATGATGTATGCCTCCTTGAGCCAATGGGATTGGCGCATGGTGCAGGACGTGGCCTCGCGCAACGAGGATATGGAGCAGATGCTGCAGCAGTTGCAGGCCAAACTGGCGGAAAATCCCAAGGACGTCGATGGCTGGCTGCTGTTGGGTCGATCGAGCGCGGCGATGGGACGCTACCCGCAGGCGGTCGCTGCCTACCAGCAGGCCTATGACTTGTCGCAGGGACAAAATGTCGAGGCGGTGATCGGTCTCGGCGAGGCCTTGGTATTGACCGATGAAACATCGCTGACCGGCCGGGCCAGCGAGCTGTTCGATGCGGCGCTGGTGCAGGCGCCGAACCATCCGAAGGCTCTGTGGTACGGCAGTATGGCGGCGCTGCAAAGCGGGGATCTGCCCCGTGCGCGCGAGCGGCTGAAATCGCTGCTGGAGCAGGACCCGCCCGATGAGCTGCGCGGCGTCCTGCAGCGCCAGATCCAGGACCTGGATCAACAGCTTGCCGCAGCGGGCGCACCGCAGAGCGAGGGTGCAGGGCCGGTCGATGCGGCGCCGGGTTCGCAGGAGCGACGCATCAGGGTGGCCGTGACCCTGGACCCGCAGTTGCAGCAGCAGCTCACGGAGCCGCGGACCCTGTTCATCCTGGCACGCAGCCCGTCCGGCAGCGGTCCGCCCTTGGCGGTGCAGCGCCACAGCTCGGCCGATTTGCCTCTGGTCATCGAATTGAGCGAGCGTGACGCCATGCTGCCGACGCTGACCATCGCCAGCATGCCGCAGGTGCAGGTCGTGGCGCGCCTGTCGCGTTCGGGCTCTCCCCAGGCGCAAAGCGGCGATCTCTACGGTGAGGCGGATTATTCCTTCGCCGGCCACGACACGGGTCCAGGCCACAAATCGGATGGCAACCCGGCCCCGGACGGCGACCCGCAGCAAGACCATCCGGGCGGCATCGTGAACATCACGATCGATCGAGCGGTTCCGTAGAGTGCCGTCCGGAAAAGGAATCGCAGTCCCGATGTCAGCTTCCAAGAAGATCTCCTTCGCCGCACTACCATCGATGGTGCCGGCCTATGCGCGGGTAATACTCGGCAAGAAACCGTACATCGCTGCGGCGGATGCCGCGGTCCAGCCCGTCGAGCTCGAAGCGCGGCGGATCCGGCTGTCCGCCGGCGACCTGGCGCGTTATCGACAGGTCTGCCACGTGCCCGAGGGGCCTGGCCTGCCACCGGCTTATTTGCATATCGTGGCCATGCCGATGCATATGCAGCTGTTCGTCGCGCAGCAGTTCCCGGTCAAGGTGCTTGGGCTCATTCATTTGCGCAATACGATTCGCGTGCTGCGCGAGGTCGAGCTGGCGGTGCCACTGCGCCTGAGTGTGCATTTCGATACCTTGCGTGTGACGGACTTCGGCCAGGAATACGATTTCACGACGCGCTACGAGCAAGATGGCGCAGTGGTGTGGGAAGAGGTGAGCACCATGTTCGCGCGTGGCAACACGGCTCCCAAGGAGGGCAGCAAGCGACCCACGATAGAACGCTCGACGCACCCCGAAGCGGGCGTGACCACGACTACCCTGGACGTGGCGGAAAACACCGGCTGGCGCTACGCGCGCGTCTCGGGGGATTTCAATCCGATTCATCTCACGGCGCGCACCGCGAAGATGTTCGGTTTCAAGCAGGCCGTGGCGCACGGCATGTGGTCGCTGGGACGCTGCCTGGCCGCCGCCGCGCCGCTGTTGCCGACAGGCAGCATGCAGGTCGATACCCAGTTCAAGCTGCCGGTCTACATTCCTTCGCAGGCATTGGCACGGACTTGGCCCGTGGCCAATGGCGCCGATATTTCGATGTGCACCCTGCGCGGCGATCGCTTGCACCTGGCGATGCAGGTGCGCGCCATTTAGTTGCGGCCGGCGCAGCCGGCACCCGTACCGGTATCGAGGAGCGTGCCTGGTGGCGGCATCCTGGGTCGGGGTACGCTGCTCCAGCGCTTGCCGGGTCCAAGGTATTCGGATCAGGCGTATTGGCATCGAGGATCATGATGGAATTATTGTCAGGTATCGAGTCGCGCACCTCCGCTTTGAAGCTGGGTGATCCGGCGCCCTCGCGCGAACAGATCGAGCAGATCATCCGCGCCGGCGCGCGCGCGCCCGATCATGGGCGGCTGCGACCCTGGCGGTTCGTGGTTCTGGGCGAGGAGGGACGCGCGCAATTGGGCGATGCGATGGCGGCCATGCAGCGCGCCAAGTCGTCGCAGTCCACGCCCGAGCAACTGGATGCCGAGCGCCGCAAGACCCAGCGCGCGCCGATCATCATCGTGGTGGCGGCAAAGATCGCCAAGCTCAGGATTCCCGAGATCGAGCAGGTCAGCGCCGTCTGCGCCGCGGCGCAGAACATGTGCCTGGCCGCGCACGCGCTCGGCTTGGGTGCGATGTGGAAGACGGGTGCGGCCGCTTATGACGAGGGCGTGAAAGCGCTGTTCGGATTGGCGCCCGAAGATCACATCGTGGCCTTCTTGTATCTGGGCACGATCGTCAAACCCGGGCCGTTGGTCCAGGCCTCGCTGGCGGACAGCGTGACCTGGTTCGACCGCGCTTAGGCCAAACCTCGGACTCACATCCGGCGGGCTCAAGGGCTGGTTCGCTGCCTGGTTCAAGCGGCACGCGCACGATAGGCGGAAAACATCGAGAATACCCATGGCCGGCAGGCCAGCAGCAAGGCGATGCTGGTCTTGTCGCGTGAGGGCAGATGTACGTCGAGCGCGGCGAGGTCGGCGAAATCCGCGGCCAGCCGCTCGATCTTGCGCAGCAGAATACGAATCGAGGCCGGCGACAGCTCGGCCGAGTGGAAGCTCAGCGCCTCGTTGCGTCCAGTGAACGGACCCTGCAGGAATTCGGCGCGTACCTGTCGCTCGTAAAGATGGCGCACCGGGCCATCGGCGCGCCACGCGATGGGCAGCTTGGCATGCAGGGTTACCGCCTGCTTGGGACCGATCTCAAGCAGTCCGGCGGCGGCGAGTCGAGTCAGCATGGTCTGCATCACGCGCGCGGTGAGCCCCAGCCTGTGTCGCGCCTCCTCAAGCGAGCGTCCATTGAGCAGCAGGTAGAAGCAGGCGAGCAAGGCCGCGTCGCTGGCCAAAGTGCGCTCCTGTTCCAGGGTGAGGCTGGAAGCCTTTGCTTCGCGGGTTCCTTCCGCCATGC
Organism: Steroidobacter denitrificans; assembly: GCA_040395055.1. GTDB lineage: Bacteria > Pseudomonadota > Gammaproteobacteria > Steroidobacterales > Steroidobacteraceae > Steroidobacter > Steroidobacter denitrificans_A. Next base: position 4,620 of record JBEBRC010000053.1, on the reverse strand, counting down.
GAACCAGATCCGCCATCGTCATATCCAGCGCAGCGCACACTCGTTCCAGGCGAGAGAGCGTGAATGACTCCTCCGAGAACAAGCGTTTGACGGAGGATTCGCTCAGGCGCAGGGCGCGTCCCAGGTCGCGGTAGGTCATGCCGCGCGCGCGCAGGCAGCGCTTGAGGGTATCGAGCATCTTGCGGGTTTCATTCATTGAACAAGTACCTCTTGGTGCGCGTTTCGTGTCGCAGACTATTGAGTATCGTAATTCAATACTTTGAATCAAGCAGCTTGTTAATCGATCCTCGGACCGTAGAGTGGCGCCCCGTACGGCCCGCGCCGCTCGCGGGTACGCGCACGATCAATTGGAGTATCGCAAGAGGTATGAAGATGAAGAAGGAAGTCGCTCTACTATGTATCCTGGCGGCACCGGGCATGGCTGCCGCCTCGGATGTTGGCCACTGGTATCTCACGCCCCAGATAGGAGGCATCTCGGTCGATAACGATCGTCCCGTCCAGGACAAGGACTGGCTGTATGGGTTGGGCATCGGCAAACACGTCAGCGATGCCCTGAGCGTGGAACTGAACCTGAACGGATCGCAGATCGGTGGCGGACCGGGACGCGCTGATTTGAGCCTCTATGGCGGCTCGATCGATCTTCTGGGTGTCATGAATCGCGCCGGCAAGGTCGCTCCGTACATCAGCGTCGGCATGGGCGTGGTCCAGAACGAGCGCAGTCCTGGATCGAACGCAACGGATTTCATGACCCAGGCCGGCGTCGGTCTGTTGATGAAAGTGTGGGAAAGCGCGGACAGTTCGCGTAGTTTCACCCTGCGCCCGGACATCAAGGCGCGTTGGGACGATGCGGGCGCACCAGGCCATCTGCTGGATTACATCGGCACGCTTGGCTTCCAATACGCCTTCGGCTCCCCGGCCGCCAAGCCGGTGGAAGCTGCACCACCTCCCGCGCCACCCGCGCCGCCGCCGCCGCCCCCACCGCCGCAGGACAGCGACAATGACGGCGTCATCGATACCCTGGACAAGTGCCCGGGCACGCCTGCGGGCGTTGCAGTCGATGCCTACGGGTGTCCTCGCCAAGGCTCGATCACGCTCGAAGGCGTGGCGTTCGAATACGACTCCTCCAATCTGGCGGGGCAGTCGCGCAGCATCCTCGATGGCGTTGCCCAGGATCTGAAGAAGTATCCGCAACTGCGCATCGAACTGCAGGGCCACACGGACAGCAATGGACCTGACCAGTACAACCTGAAACTATCCCAGCAACGTGCGGATGCCGTACGGGCATACCTGATGCAGCAGGGCGTACCGGCCGGGCAGGTGGTGGCGCGTGGCTATGGCGAAGCGCAGCCGATAGAGAGCAACGCGACCAGCGAAGGCCGCGCCAGGAATCGCCGTGTGGTGATGTTCGTGCTGGACAATCCCGGTGCCGTGAAAGTACAGGGTGAGGGCAGCGTGGAGTAGGCAGGCTGTGGACCTGGGCTGGTCGGTCGCGATCGGTCCAGGTGCAACGACAGTGAGGACAGCGCGGTGGTATGCGCGGCATGTCCTCTCCTGACACATCGAGCCCGGTCGTGACTCACGGCCGGGCTCGATGCTTTGGGCCCGATGCTTTGGCGTGCTTGCGGCGGCGACGACGCGAGCGATGTCACGGGATGGCCGCCGGACATTGCGGTCGATAGAGGTTGGCCGCTGCGCGGCGGCGGCGCAGCGATGTCACGGTGTGCCGCGGCTATTGGAAACGCCAGCGCACTCCGGCGAAAAGCTCGTCCTGCAGCTTGCGATCCCGGGTCATCAACAGATCCAATTCGAACCAGCGAAAGCCTACGAACCCCAGCAGGTGCGGTGTCAGGCGCGCTTCGGCGCGGGCGGAAAGATCGGTGATCTTGTCGGCCGAGCCGAACGTCAGAATGTCAGGGGCATAGTAGCCGCTGCCGACGATCGCCAGCTCATTGCTCCGATTCAGATCGAAGCGCACCTCGGCGCCGAAGGCGACGGCAAAGACGTCGTTATTCTCTTCGTCCAGCAGCGCGGCATAAACCTGTGGACCGACATCGAAGCTCAGTGGTCCAAAGCTCCAGTCGATCGGCACCATCAATGCGGCCGTGCCGACCACGTCTCTTTCCTCGCTCAGGAAGGCGCCGAAAACGAGCCGCCCGTTGTCGACATTGACCGCGTCGGCATCGGTGAGGTACCTGAGCTGCAGCGTGGTATCGCTGAGCGCCAGTTCGATGGACCGCTCGCCAGCGGAGCTGTCCTGGGCGTAGGCAACCGGCATCGACACCGTACAGAGCGTCGCGATCAGCAAGGCAGGCATACGCATCCCGTTCTCCTCGAGCATCTTTCAATGCCCATAACAACGTTTCTTTACCGGGGGAGTTCCGGCAAGCGTGCAGTGTGAAAGAATGCGTCGGTAGGAATGCGCACGGCGGGCGAGCATCATCCCAGGCCGCAACGCAATATTTCCCATGCAGTCTTTGCGAAGATGCATTCTTCGTTCATGCTGCCCGCGCTCGAGCGAGCGTCCTGCGGCAAGGACAAACAGGAGATCGATATGGGTGTTCTCATCGACGGCCTCTGGAAGGATCAGTGGTACGACACGACGAAAAGCGGGGGACGCTTCGTGCGCTCGGAATCACGCTATCGCAACTGGATCACGCCCGATGGCGCGCCGGGGCCGACCGGAGAAGGCGGTTTTGCCGCCCAGGCAGGCCGCTATCATCTATATGTCTCCTATGCCTGTCCCTGGGCGCATCGCACGCTGATCATGCGCACGCTCAAGGGGCTGGAGGACGCCATCGGGCTGTCCGTCACCCACTGGCTGATGGGTGAGGACGGCTGGACGTTCGAGGAAGGTCCCGGCGTGATAGCGGATCCGATCCATCACGCGCGCACGATGTATCAGATCTACCTGGCGGATGACCCGCGGGCATCGGGGCGTGCCACGACGCCGCTGCTTTGGGACCGGCAGACGCGACGCATCGTCAGCAACGAGTCCGCGGACATCATGCGCATGTTCAACGGCGCCTTCGATGGCGTCGGGGCGGTAGCGGGCGACTACTGTCCGCCGTCACGACGCACCCAGATCGACGCCTTGAACACGCATATCTACGACACGCTCAATAACGGCGTCTACCGCGCCGGTTTTGCGACCACGCAGGAGGCCTACGAGGAGGCGGTGACGTCGGTCTTTCAGACGCTGGATGAACTCGATGCGCGCCTGGCGGATCGACGTTATCTGCTTGCGGATCAGCCATTGGAAACGGACTGGCGGCTGTTCACGACACTGATCCGCTTCGATGCCGTCTACCACGGCCATTTCAAATGCAATGTGCGCCGTCTCATCGACTATCCCAATCTATGGGCCTATGTCCGGGATCTGTTCCAGATTCCAGGCATCGCCAAGACGGTGCATTTCGACCATATCAAGAAGCATTATTATCAGAGCCACAAGACCATCAACCCTACCGGTATCGTGCCGATCGGTCCGCAACTCGAGCTCGAAACGCCGCATGGCCGCGACCGGCTGGAGCATGCCCGGGCTGCGGGAAGTCGAACCTGAGACGGTGGGGCGCTCGCTCAGCGGTTGAGTTCAGTGTCGGAGAGATTTTTCGTGAGTAAAGGATTCGCGTTCGGCCTCGTCCTGTTCTTGTTCCATACGCACGTCGTCGCGGCCAGCGAGGACTCGTTCTACGGACTGCTGCGGGCACGGGACCTGACGCCCTTCGGCTACTTGCGACTGGATATGCGGCCGGCCTATGCCGGGGAAGCGGCGCCGGGCAGCTGGGCCTTGGAGACGGAAGTTGCCTATCAGAATACCTGGGCGCTGAGCCCGCAGGTCGAGCGTTATCTGTCGGCGCTGCCCGGACGTCGCGAGCTGGGGCCCGCGGAATACCAAGCGATTCGCGATTTGCCTGGCGAGAACTATCTGCTGGACCAGGAACTGGCGCAGCTGGATGTGACGCTTCATTATCAGTTTTCCGCCGACTGGAGCAGCTATCTGATTCTCAGCGGCTCCTCGTACCACGGTGGCTTCCTGGATGGGGTGATCGAGAAGTTCCACGATACATTCGGCTTCAGCACGTTCGGGCGTCCAGCTGCCTCGCGCAACGACGTCAACATTCTTCTGGATCTGAAATCGATGCAGTATGCGGCGTTCGACGCTCCAAGCCGGGGCGGGCTGCTGGATCCGACCATCGGGCTGCGCTATTCGGGGGTCACGATGCCCGATCGCTGGAAGCTGGTGCTGGAGTCCGCCGCCAAGGTACCGGTGCGTGGCCGCCGAGCGCTGGTGTCCACCGGGCGCACCGATCTGGGTGTCCAGGCGACCTTGCAGCGATTCGGCGACTCCCACGCCTTCCATGCCAGCTTCTCCGGGGTGTATTACGCCGGGACAGGCGGATTCATGCCCTCGGACTCGCAGTTCATCCCGACACTCGTTCTGGGTTACGAGCGCCGCATCACGGCGCGGACCAACGCGATCCTGCAGGCGTACGTCAGCCCCAGCGTCTATGAGCGCAGCCAGACGGAGCTGGACGAACTGCTGGGCACCAAGTACCAGCTGAGCCTGGGCGTTCGTCATCGCAGGGGACCGAATCTGTTTACGTTCTCGATCACGGAGAA
>JBEBRC010000052.1:0-15950 GCA_040395055.1 Steroidobacter denitrificans | reverse complement strand
CCGGCCCCACAGGCCGGCGTTCGGCTGGGTACCGCAGCGCTGCCGGCGGTGAAGGGCTAGATTCCGGCCTTGCTCAGCGCGTCGACCACCTGCCGGATTGCGCTGCCTAGCGCCGGATGTTCTGCCTCGAACTGGACGGTGAGTTCATCGAGTCGCCCGACCAGGGACTGCTGCTGCGTCGTGTCGGCCGGCTGACCCAGCAGGCGAGTGATGTCAGTCAATAAGGCGATCAGCATCTCGCGTGTCGGCGGATCGACGCTGCGTGTTCTTGCGAGCTGTGCATGCAAGCTTGCGAGTTGCTCGTTCAGTTCATTCCTCACCAAATCTCTCCGGTGGCTCTCGATGATCAAAACGGACCAAGCCACATGGATGCGGCAAGGGGCAGATACCAGGATCTACCCGCCTTCAGGGCGCAGTAAAGTCCGATTCATTATCATCCGCGCTGTGCACTTTGCGAACAGGTAGTTGGCACATACGGCCGTGACGCGGGTCAATCGCCGCGGCGTTTGGCGCGGGCGGTGGCGGGCGCGCTCAACGGATCATCCGGCCAGAAGTGTTTCGGGTAGCGTCCTTTGAGCTCCTTCTTCACCTCCGGATAGCCGCGTGACCAGAAGCTGGCCAGATCCTGGGTAACTTGTACCGGACGCCGGGCAGGGGAAAGCAGCTGCAGGGTCAGCGGTACGCGCCCGTTGGCCACGGACGGCGTGGTTCGGAGGCCGAACATTTCCTGCAGACGTACCGCGACGCTAGGCATATCGCTCGAGTAGTCGATCGGGACACGCGAGCCGCTGGGCACCTCGAGGTGGGTCGGCGCGAACTCGGCCAGGCGCTGCTGGGCATTCCAATCGAGCATCGAGGTGAGGATGGCGTGCAAGTCCAGCCGTGCCAGATGGTCGCGCCGACTCATGCCGGACAACCACGGGCCGAGCCAGTGCTCCAGGTTCGCGGCCAGCGCGGTGTCGCTGACATCCGGCCAGACATGGGCCGGGTTGGCATCCCTGCGCTTTGCGAACAGCAGCCGTGTCTGCAGCGCGCGCGCCAGTCCAGTCCAAGGCAAGGCGGCGATCCCTAGTTGTCTTATCCCATCCAGCAGCGCGTGCAGCATGCGCGTCTCATCGGGTCGTTCGATGCGGCGCTCATGCAGCTTGAGCGCACCCAGCCATTGTTCCTCCTGTGCCAGTACGGCCTGCGCGCGTTCATCCCATTCGCAGCGCTCGCGGTGTTCGATACGCCACGAGAAGTCGGTTTCGAGCGTCGTGCGGGCGATCGGCGCGGCCAGGCGAATCAATGCTTCACGATCCCCCGCATCCAGGTCGGCCACGACCAGGAATTCCGATTGCGCCAGGCTTTGTCCTTGCGGGAGCAGGGCGCCACGGCCGCTGGCGAGCCGATAACGACCGCCGGCGCCGCGCGATTGCGCGATGCGGTCAGGGTAGGCGAAGGCCAGCAGTCGGCCGACGTCCGCGTCATTCGCCTCGGCGGCGGTGTTCGCCTGCGAGCGCAGCTGTCGATCCAGCAGGTCGATGCTGCGCAAGGCGCGCTGCCTGGCGCCTGCATCGATGTGCATCTTGGCGCTTTGCAGCGGATCCTGAATCCGACCATGCGCCAGCGCCTCCAATCGCAGGCGCAGATCGACATTCCGCTGCGCAGGGCCGGTGCGCAACAAGTCACGCTCGCCCAGCACTGCCGCGATCTGCAGCGCGGTGCGCTTCCTTCCCAGCGCCGCGCCACGCACGATCATATGCGCCAGCCTCGGATGAGTGCCCAGGCGGGCCAGCGCGCGGCCGTGCGCATTGATGCGCCCGTCGGCGTCCAGCGCAGCCAGCGATCGCAGCAGATCTCTGGCCTGCTGCAATGCCGCGGCCGGTGGCGCGGACAGCCAGTGCAGGCTGCTTGGATCGAGGATGCCCCAGGCCGCCAGATCCAGCGCCAGAGGTGTCAGGTCCGCCTCGAGGATTTCAGCCGGTGTATGCGCCAGCATGGAGTCATGCTCGGTTTGCGACCAGAGCCGGTAACAGATGCCCGCTTCGAGCCGCCCGGCGCGGCCACAGCGTTGTTGCGCCGAGGCTTGCGAGATGCGTAGCGTCTCCAGCCGGCTCATGCCGGTTGCAGGATCGAACCTCGAGCGCCGCTCCAGGCCGGAGTCCACCACGATCCGGACGCCTTCGATCGTCAGGCTGGTTTCGGCGATATTGGTGGCGAGCACGACCTTGCGCACAGCGCCGCGGCTTGGGCGCAGCGCCGCGTCCTGCTCATCGGCGCCGAGTTCTCCATACAGCGGCAGTACCCGCGTTCCCGCGGGCAGCAAGGCATCCGCCAGCAGCCGTTGCGTGCGGTGAATCTCTGCCTGGCCAGGCAGGAATACCAGGATGTCGCCGCGCTCCTGCTGGCATGCCCGCTGCACCGTTGCCGCGATCCTGTCGGCAATATCCGTCCGTGGCCGGGCGGTGCGCGCCGGCTCTCGCGGCGGATCGGCCCAGCGGATTTCGACATCGAAGAGTCGGCCCTGGGAGCTTACCAGCGGCGCCTGGCCCAGAATCCGCGCCACGGCTGCGCCGTCCAAGGTGGCGGACATCACCAGAATCTTCAGGTCTTCGCGCAGCGTCTGCTGCACGTCGAGACTCAGTGCCAGGCCAAGATCGGCTTGCAGGTTGCGTTCGTGGAATTCGTCGAAGACCAGCAGGCCCACCCCTTCGAGTGCAGCGTCGCGTTGCAGCCAGCGCGTCAGGATGCCCTCGGTGACGACCTCGATCCGAGTCTCCTGGCTGACGCGGGATTCCAAGCGGGTGCGAAAGCCCACCGTGCGTCCGACGCTTTCCCCGAGCGTGTGCGACATGCGCTGCGCCACGGCGCGAGCCGCCAGCCGCCGCGGTTCGAGCATGACGATTCGGTCGCCGCGCAGCCATGCTTCCCGCAGCAGGGCGAGCGGGACGACGGTGGACTTGCCGGCGCCCGGCGGCGCTTGCAGCACGACATTCGGGTGCCGGGCCAGTGCCTGGCGCAGTTCGGGCAATACGGCGTCGATCGGCAAAGCGGGTGCGGGATCCTGCTGGTCGGTCATCTTTTCATGTCTTGGTCTTGCGAGAGATTCGAGCCACGGGCTGCCGGGCAGGTTGATACACTGCGCACATGAGCCTGCCAAGCCTTGCCCCCCCGCCTGCCCCACAGCACTTGCACCAGGTGCTGGAGCTCGAGCAGCTCGATACCAACCTGTTTCGCAGCCGGATCAACCAGATCAACATCAATCGCTCGCTGTTTGGCGGGCAGATTCTGGGGCAGGCCCTCAAGGCCGCTTCGCTGACGGCGCCGCCGGGGCGCATGGCGCATTCCCTGCACGGCTATTTCCTGCTCGCGGGCATGAGCGATATTCCCGTCATCTATGACGTCGAGTTGACTCGCGACGGCGGCAGTTTTTCCACTCGTCGCATCGTCGCCCGCCAACGCGGCAAGCCCATTTTTCACATGGAGCTGTCGTTTCATCGCGAAGAGCAGGGCTTCGAGCATGAGATCGAACTCGACGTGGACGTTCCGGATCCCGAGCAGTTGCTGAGCACGCAGGAGCTGCTGCGCACCTATGCCGAGCATGGGGCTATCGACGTCCCCTCCCTGGGGATGCAGACCACAGTGGATCTGAGGCCGGTCAACCCTGAGGATTTTTTCCTGCGCAAGGCAGCCCACGCCCGCGGCCAGTATTGGATCAAGTCGGCCTCGCCCCTGCCTGACGATCCTCTGACCCAGATGGCCGCCTTGGCGTACTTGTCGGATTATCACCTGGTATCGACTGCGACCTTGCAGCACGTCACTTCGATGGCCTCGGGTGAGGTGATGTTGGCCAGCCTGGATCACGCTATGTGGTTCCACCGGCCCTGCCGGGCCGACGAATGGATGCTGGTGGACGCGGTCAGTCCCTTCGCCGGCGGCGCTCGAGGGTTCTCGCGCGGGCAGATCTTCAGCCGCGATCGCCGCCTGGTCGCTTCCGTGGCCCAGGAAGGGTTGATGCGGCCGTTGTCTCCCCGACCCGCCTCGCCCTGATCAGGTTGCGGACGACAATATCGCCGCCCGCAGCCGTTCGATGTCTTTCCTGCCCAGCAGCTTGGCCTGGCCAGGTTTCAGGCCCGCGGCTCGCAATGGTCCGATCGCGACCCGCTCGAGTTCACGTACTTTCAGCCCGATACGAGCCAGCATGCGCCGGATTTCCCGGTTTTGACCTTCCCGCAGCGTGATGTTCAGCAGCGTGCGATCGCCCCGGGCGCGATCGACGTAGCGCTTGAGTATTCGCACGGATTCCATCGATGCCCTTTTGGTCGCCTTGGCAGCGTCCGTGCCCGGGGTAAACAAATACATGCCGGCGCGCAGCTTTTTCATCTGCTCATCGCTGGCCAGTCCGGTACACAAGACCCGGTACTCCTTGGTGATGCCGAATTTCGGGTGGGTGAGCTGATGTGCCAGGTCGCCGTCATTGGTGATCAGCAGCAACCCGGTGGAATCTCCGTCCAGTCTGCCGACCGGATAAAGGCGTTCGTCGCGCCGCAAGGCCGGCGGCACCAGGTCCAGTACATTGAGCCGGCCTTCGGGATCGTGCGTGGTGGTAATCACACCCTTGGGTTTGTTGACGAGCACGTACACTCGTTCTGGCGCCGCGCCGGCGGACTGCAGCCGGCCGGTGGTCCGCGCCTGGGCGGCTGCCGGCAGTTTGACGACTTCGCCGTCGAGTTCGACGATGTCGGTCGCGGGGTCGATGAAGCAGGGCAGGCTGTTCGCAAGGCGATTGTTTACGCGCACGCGCCCGGCGACGATCATCTCCTCGCAATCGCGCCTCGCGCCCAGGCCAGCGTCCGCCATGACCTTCTGCAGGCGAAGGCCTGGAGCGGAGCGGGTCTTGGCCGAGGCAGTCTTAGCGCTGCGGGCCGTGGTCTTGCGCGCCGCCGTTGGACCAGCGTGGGTCCGTTCTTGCTGCTCGGCGCTTGCGGATCGCAACGCGGCTCGGCCAACGGTGGGCTTGCGGCCACTTGCCGTGCGCCCACCCGGTCGGTTTGCGGGTCGGGGTCCGGCGGCATCCGCCGCCGCGCGACCGGCATCGGTTCGCGCTGCCGGCGGACGGCCAGCATGGACCGGCTTGCCTTGCCGGCGATCTCGCACGGGGGCCGTGCCGCGGGTGGAGTGGGCGCTACGCCGTCTGGAGCTCGTCATGCGAACAGTGCCTGGATTGCTGGAATCGGATGCGCAGCTTACCCTGCTGTCGGCAAGTGTGGCTCGTTGGCCAGGATTCCAAGGGAGCAAGACCATGAATGAACGAGCGGATGAGGCGGCGAGTTACCAGGGCAGCTGCCACTGCGGCAGGATCAGGTTCGAGGTGCAAGGAGTGCTGGAGCAGGTCGTCGACTGCAATTGCTCGCATTGCAGCCGCAAGGGCTATCTGCTGTGGTTTGTCGATCGAAACCAGGTCAAGTTGCATGCGGCGGAGGACCCGATGCAGACCTACACCTTCAACAAGCATGTCATACGGCACCATTTCTGCCCGACCTGTGGCTGTGCGCCGTTCGGTTTCGGTACACAGCAGGCCGCCGGCAAGGCGGCGATAAACGTGCGCTGTCTGGAGAACGTCGATCTGAACGCCCTGACGATCATGCCCGTGGACGGCAAGGCCTTCTGAAGAGCCGTCATTCCCTGGGCGCAGGCGCCCCATGCGGAAGACCCTGCCGCGGCGCGGCCTGAATGGGCGCGGATTGGCCTGGCAGCGGTCCCAGCCAGCGGGCGGGCAGCGATAACGTGCTGATGAGGGATACCAACAGCGCCGCTGCATACGGCACCGACTGGATCAGCAACACCGCGACCCAGACCGATACGTCGGGGCCTTTCAATTCTTCCGGCAGGCCGATGAACAGGTTCTGGCCGATTCGGATCTGGTTTGTCAGACCGATGACGGCCAGCGTCAGGGCGATCAAGATCAGCGTTTCCTGCCATGCATTGACGATTCCCTGCGCCAACGTCCGTGGTGCCGTGCGCTTGGGGGTGCGAAAGAAAGGTTCGTTGCGGGTGAACACGCTTTTGATGACCGCGACGCCGATGGTGTGCGAGAGCGCCAATCCGGCCAGGGCCGCCGCGAGTGTCTGGCGCATGTTCGCACCGACGCGGGACGCGTACAAATGCGCCAGCTTCAGCAGCTTGAAGCTGAACAACGCCAGCGGCAGGACCGAGAACATGATCAGCGGCGGATCGATGCGGTTGGGCGCTACGATCATTGCCGCCGACCAGCCCAGCGCCGCCAGCGTGAAAACGAGATTGAGGCCATCGGCAAGCCAGGGCAGCCAGCCCGCGATGAAGTGGTAGCGCTGGCCTTTCGTCAACTGCGAATCGCGACCCGATAGCAGCGCCCGCGCGTGCACGCGCAGGATCTGCACCGCGCCGTAGGCCCAGCGGAAGCGCTGCTTCTTGTAGTCGGTGAATGTGTCCGGCATCAGTCCGCGGCCGTAGCTGCGCGGCACATACAGCGCTTCGTAGCCTTGGGCAAACAATCGCAGACCGAGTTCGGCATCCTCGGTGATGCACCACTGAGTCCAGCCGGCCACCTGTTCCAGCGCCTGGCGGCGCACCAGGGTCATCGTCCCGTGCTGGATGATTGCGTTGCGCTCGTTGCGCGTGACCATGCCGATGTGGAAGAAGCCCTTATATTCGGCGTAGCACATGGATTTGAACAGACTCTCGCTGCCGTCGCGATAGTCCTGTGGGGCCTGCACGATCGCGACCTTCGGCTCGGCGAAGCCGGGGATGAGATCGCGCAGCCATTGCGGATCCACTTTGTAGTCGCTGTCGATGACCGCGATGATTGCGGCGTCGGCCGCGGAGCGGCGCAGTGCATAATTCAATGCGCCGGCCTTGAAGCCAGCCAGCCGTTCCACGTGGAAGAAGCGAAATCGTGTGCCCAATCGGCGACAGTGTTCCGCGACCGGCTGCCACACCGCGGGATCCGTGGTGTTGTTGTCGACCAGTATGACTTCGAAGTTCGGGTAATCGAGGCGCGACAACGCATCCAGCGTTTCCATCAGCATCTGCGGCGGTTCATTGTAGGCCGGCACATGAATGGATACCTTCGGCCAGTGCGATGGCGCGGGGCCGAGCGGATTGAAGCTGCGTCGCCGCGAAGTGACCCAACGGGCTTCGGCCCACTCATGCGCTTCGGCAAGCAGCAGCGCGATGACCGCGAACATACTCAGAATCAGCAGTGCGCCGACCAGCACGCCGGCGAAGCTGAGGTATTGCTGCGAGTAGTCGTAGATGATCCAGACCGCAGCGGTCGCCGCCGCGTACACCACGACGGCAAGCAGGCTGCGGCCGCGTGTGCCCAGTGTCGCACTGTGGATATAGAGCTGCCCGAGCAGCAGTGCCGCGATGGCCACGGAAATGCCGGCGAGCGTCTGCCAGCGCTGCACGCGGACGATGGGCTCGAAGAACGGAAATTTTGGTTCCCGGTGGACGTTGTACACGCCCCAATAGGCGCCTACGGCACCCTCATAGCGTGCCTTCCAAGGTTGATCGAACGCTTCCATGAGGTAGTAGAGATAGCCCTCGTCGCGGGCCTGTTGCAGAAACCGCCTCAGGAACAGCGCCTCGTGGCTGACGGACGCCACCGCCGCGCCGCGGGTGCGTCCGTCCGAGGGCCAGCCGACTTCGCCGATGAGAATGAGCTTGCCCGGAAATGCCTGCTCCAGGCGTTGCATGTTGGCGGCGATGAACGCGTTCGCCTGTTCGACGTCGATGCCCTCCCAATAAGGCAGCAGATGCACCGTAATGAAGTCCACATGCTCGGCGAGTTCGGGGTTCGCCAGCCAGACATAGGCAGGTTCGGCGGTACTGACCGGCTGATTCACGGCGGTGCGCACGCGCTCGAGTTGCTGCGCCAGTTCGCTGACGCTCAGGTTGCGGCGATGCAGGGTTTCGTTGCCGACGATGACCCGGATGACGTTGTCATGCTCCTGCGCCAGTTCGATGGCCGCCAGGATCTCCGCTTCGTTCGCCGGATGCTCGCTGCTGAGCCAGGCACCCACGGTCACCTTGATCCGATGTCGCGCCGCCAGCCGTGGCACCTGCCCCAGGCTGTCGCGGGCGGAATAGGTGCGCACGGCGGTGACCTTGCCCGAAAGCGTTTGCAGGTCCGCCTCGATCTGCGCGGTGCTCGGGAGCTGATGCGGATACGCCGGATCCTGCCCCGAATGGAACGGGGAAAAAGCCATGCCCTGTACACGGGTGGGCCAGGGCGGCTCGATCGAGGGGCGATTCATATAGGCCCACAGGCCAAACGTCAGGGCGGCGAATACCGCCGCAACGGCGATGCTGGACCACTTCATTGCCAGGCCGTGGGCAGGTGCAAGAGAAAATCCGGCCTGCGCCGTGCGTCCAAGGGGCGCCGCCGCGGGCAGCCGCTGTCCGGATTGTCACCAAAGTACGACGGTATGAAGAACAAGATGAGTAAACGGCTCCAGCTCGGTGAGCGCCATGTAAGGCTTGCCCAGGCGTGCAACTCGAAGGCGGCATGTTAACTTAACGATCATGTCGGCCGCTGCATGGCCCATTGTAATGTTTCGCCTCAGGGAGCCCGGAGTCATCGATATGCGTACCCAGACCCATACATTGCCAGGCCGACACCCAGACACGCGTCCGGGCGCTGCAGGGCCGGCACCGGGAGCGGCCTGGGCGTCGGCACTCCTGTTGGCGCTGTGCGGCGCGACGGCGCATTCCGCGGAGCCGCCGCGCCAGGACAATAGCTTCGAGATCACGCCGTTCATCGGTTATGTGGCTGGCGGGGAGTTCGAAGATGCGCTCGATGGCAGCAAGCGCGATCTGGATGCGGACGCCAGCTGGGGCATCATCCTGAATGCGGTGCAGGAGCCGGGGCGCCACTACGAGTTGCTTTACAGTCAGCAGGGGACGCAGCTGCAGGGGGGCGCACGGATGGATATGGACGTTCAATACCTGCAGATCGGCGGTACCGTCAGCTTTTCCGAGAACACGCAGGTCATGCCGTATTTTGGCCTGACGGTCGGTGCGGCGCGATTCAGTCCCGATGAGGCTGGGCTGGATGATGAAACGAAGTTCGCCCTGTCGGCGGCGATGGGATTGCGCATGCCGATCAATGAGCGCATCGGCGTGCGTTTCGACGCGCGTGCGTTCGCGACCTTTCTGGGCAGCGACGACGAGATTTTCTGCGTCTCGTCACAGGGAGCGGCGTGCCGCGTGCGCGTGAAGTCGGACGTCTTCATGCAATACGCGGCCTCCTTGGGCGTGACGGTCGGGTTTTGACCTCGGCCACCGTGTGCTCACAGGCAAGGGCACGCGGCCGGGCGGCATGATGCGCCGATATCGTAGCTAGCACCGTATTCATGTTGCGCGTCGAAAACCTCGTCAAATCTTTTGCCGGCACGCCACACCGCAAGGTGCTCGATGGAGTGTCGCTGCACCTGAGTGCCGGCGAATACGTCGCCGTCATGGGCGAATCGGGCAGCGGCAAATCCACCCTGTTGAACCTGATCGCCGGCCTGGACATCCCGCAGCGCGGCAGTATTCGGCTGGACGGACAGGAGCTGACGCAGCTCGATGATGCATCGCGCACGCGTCTGCGCCGCACGCGGATGGGTTTCGTGTTCCAGGCCTTCCATCTGTTGCCGCATTTGAGCGTGGCAAGCAATGTGGCGTTGCCCTTGGCGCTCAATGGCGTCAATCGCGACCGGACGGCCGAGCGTGTCGAGGAAATGCTGGACGCGGTCGGGATGCTCGAACGCCAGCACGATGCATCGAGCCGGCTGTCGGGCGGGGAGATGCAACGTGTCGCGATCGCGCGGGCGCTTGCGCATCGGCCGCGTCTGGTGCTGGCGGATGAGCCGACGGGCAACCTGGATGCGGATTCCGCCGCGGAGGTGCTGGCGTTGTTGCAGCGTCAGCTGAAGCACGACAACGCGGCGGGCATCCTGGTTACCCACTCCGAAGTCGCCGCCGCCACCACCGATCGCATCTACCGCTTGACTCGTGACGGCCTGGGGCCGCGCGACGCCAGCCCGTGATCGCACCGCTGCTGTTCGACGCCGCAGTCATCGGCCCTCTGCGGCATTCCCCCGGGCGCACCGTACTGGCCGTGCTGGCCATTGCGCTGGGGGTCGCGCTCGGCCTGGCGATCCACCTGATCAATCGCACCGCGGCCGATGAAATATCGCTGGCTGCGCGCAGCGCCTATGGTGTGGCGGATCTGGCGGTGGAGAGTATCGCCTCAGGCTTCGACGAGAATCTGTATCCGATGATTGCGCGCCTGCCGGGTGTGGCGGCGGTCAGCCCCGAGGTGGAGTTCGAGGCGAAACTGGTCGGCAGGCGCGGCGCACTGAAGCTGCGGGGCGTCGATGCCTTTCGCTTCCGCGCGATGCAGCCGCAGTTCGCGGCGCTCGCCGGTCCGATGTCTCATGACAGCTACGCGCCGACGGCTGCCGATGCGATCTATCTCAGCGCCAGCGCCGCGCGCGAGCTGGCGCTGAACGTTGGCGACACCTTGATGGTGCAAGTAGGGCTGCAGTCGCATCCTTTGCACGTCGGTGGTGTATTGCCGCAGGCGGCGATGGAAGATCGCGCCGGCGTGTTGGACATCGGCACGGCGCAATGGAAGTTCGGCAGGCTGGGCCAGTTGTCGCGCCTCAATTTGCGACTCGCTCAGGGTACCAGCGAGAAGCGGGTGCGCGAGATGCTGGCAGCCATGCTGCCGGCTACGGTGCGGGTGACGACGCCGGGCGAGGCGACCGACGAGGCCTTGCGCCTGTCGCGCGCCTATCGTTCGAACCTGACGGCCCTGGCGTTGGTGGCCTTGTTCACCGGCGGCTTCTTCGTCTACTCCACGCAATCGTTGGCAATGCTGCGACGACGTCGTGAGTTCGCGATCCTGCATGCGATCGGCGTGACGCGCGGCGAGCAGTTGTGGCTGTCCTTGTGCGGCGCTGCGCTGAGCGGCCTGTGCGGCGCGGCGCTCGGCATCGCCATGGGAGTGGGCATTGCATCGTTCGGGTTGCAGGCGATCGGCGCCGACCTCGGCGCGGGATATGTCAGCGGCCCGTCGAGCCTGGATCTGCGTCTGCCGGAGGTCGCGGCCTTCGCCATACTGGGATTGCTGGTTGCGATCGTCGGCGCGTTGCGCCCGGCGCTGGACGCGTCGAACATTCCGACGGCGAGCGCACTCAAAGCGGGCGATGTCGCGGGCGATGATATCCGCCCACGGGGCGCACTCGCATTGGGGCTGGTGGGGTTGGCAGCGATGGTACTGGCCGTGCCGCCGATCGATGGTCTGCCTCTACCCGGCTATGCCGCGATTGCCCTGCTGCTGCTGGCCGCCATCGTCGCCATGCCTTCCCTGGTGCGATGCCTGCTGCGGTACGCGCCGCGCCTGCCTGGCGTGACAGGACAGCTGGCGATGGCACAGATCTGGGGCGCGGCGCGTTATGCGACGCTGAGCATTGCCGCGATCATCGTCAGCTTCAGCCTGATGGTGTCGATGGCGATCATGGTCACCTCGTTTCGACAGTCCCTGGATTCGTGGACGCAGAAGCTGCTGCCGGCCGATGTATACGTACGCGCCGGCTATGTGGGACAGACGTCCTATCTCGACGAGCACAGCGCACGGCAGATCGCGCAGCTGCCGGGTGTAGAGCGGGTCGAGTTCAACCGCTTTGCGCAGATTCAGTTGAGCAGCCAGTTTGCTCCGGCAACCTTGATCGCCCGTACCCTGGATCCGCCGTCGGCCGAGCGCGCGCTGTGGCTGGTCGGTTCCGTCGCGGATCTCGACCACAAGCCGGCAGGCGCCTCCGGCGGGGCCGCAGCGGCGTTGCAACCGGTGCCTGTCTGGATCAACGAGGTGGCGGCGGATCTGTTCGCGCTGCGGCCCGGCGATGCGCTGGAGCTCCCTCTCGCCGGCCATCAGGTGGCGGTGTCCGTGCACGGTATCTGGCGCGACTACGAGCACCAGAACGGCGCCATCGTCATGAATCGGGATGCCTATGTGCGATTGACAGGCGATCTTGCGGTGAACACGGTGTGGATCTGGATGAAGGAAGGAGCGAGCGTGCCGGCATTACAGGAGGCGATTCGCGGGGTATTGCCCGCTGGCGCGGAGTTCGACTTCAGGACCCCCGGCGATTTGCGGCGCATGTCCTTGGCGGCCTTCGATCGAACTTTTGCGGTGACGTATCTGTTGGAACTGGTTGCGGTCTTCATCGGCTTGTTCGGTATCGCCGCCGGGATCAGCTCACAGACGCTTGCGCGCCGCGCAGAGTTCGGCGCTCTGCGGCACCTGGGGCTGACGCGGGCCCAGGTCGGTACCATGCTGGCGATCGAAGGCACCGTCCTGGGCGCCATGGGTGTGGCGGTCGGGCTGTTGACGGGAGCGATCATCAGCTTGATTCTGATCTACGTGGTCAATCGGCAGTCCTTTCATTGGAGCATGGATCTGTTCGTGCCTGCGGGATGGCTCGCGGCCTTGAGTGGCGCCCTGATCGCCGCGGCCGCGCTGGTCGCGGTGGTCAGTGGGCGCCAGGCAATGAGTGGCGATGCCGTGCGTGCCGTCAAGGAGGATTGGTGAATCAGGCGCAGCCAGTGCGGCGCGGTTATACGGCTGCTCCCGGGCCACAACAGCCTTTCCTGCCGTGGTTACCGAGGCGCAGGGGCCTGGCTGAGTGGTCGCGCTGCACCCGACATGCAGCCGTGGCAGCCGTGGCGGGCCTGCTCATGCCGCTGGCGGCGTATTGCTCGCAAGTCACGTACCCGCAGGTCGAACCTGGCTACCAGATCGAGTTCCCGCGCGATGAGGGCAGCCATCCGCAGTTCAGGACCGAGTGGTGGTACGTCACGGGCTGGCTGGAAACCTCACAAGGCGATCCGTTGGGCTTCCAGATCACGTTCTTTCGCACCCGGCCGGGCGCGGACGAGCAGAATCCTTCGCGCTTCGCAGCGCGGCAGCTGCTGTTCGCACACATCGCGGTGAGCGATCCGAAGCGTGGCGCGCTGCTGCATAAGGAAAAATCCGCGCGTGCGGGCTTCGGGCTGGCGCAGGCGAAGGAGCATGTCCTGGACGTGCGCATCGATGACTGGGTCCTGCGCAAATCCGGCCAAACCTATCACGCCGCCGCCGGTTCGGATGAACTGAGCATCGAGCTGGAGTTCGAGCCGACGCAGCCGCCATTATTGCAGGGCGACAATGGCTACAGCCGCAAGGGGCCGCAGGCCACATCGGCCAGTTACTACTACAGTTTGCCGCAACTGCGTGCCAGTGGCCGGGTCGTCATCGATGGCCGCGCACATCGCGTTCGGGGAAGCGCCTGGTTCGATCACGAATGGGCGAGTGCGCTGATGGACGAACCCGCGCGTGGCTGGGACTGGGTCGGCCTCAATCTGGAGGATGGCTCGGCGCTGATGGCTTCACGCATGAGGGATGAGCACGGGCAGGCGTATTGGGCCGCCGCCAGCGAGCGTGCGGCGGGTGCGACGCAGGCGACGTCCTATGCGCCCGAGCAGATCGAATGGACGCCCCTGCGCCATTGGCGTTCCGCGCGCACCGCAATTCGCTATCCGGTGGAGTGGCAGATCAAGGTCGGGGAGCGCACCCTGAGATTGCAGCCGCTGATGGACGACCAAGAGAACGATTCGCGTGCCAGCACCGGTACGATCTATTGGGAGGGCGCGGTGCGCGCCCTCGATGAAAACGGCCGACTCGTCGGTCGCGGCTATCTCGAGCTGACCGGATATGGGGAGCGGATGGCGTTGTAGGATGATCGGGCCGAGCCCGCAGCCCGATTTCCATGGCGTGCTGCCGCGCGCCGCTCAGGCGCCTGGCTTTTTCACCCATGCCCGACACCAGCCATGGGCGTTGACCAGCTTGCCAGGGAAAATGTTGCAAGGACGCCATTCGTCGCCATCCTTGCCGGTCACATGCATGCAGTTCGCGCAGTCGCTGCCGGCCTTGAACTGGGTCTCCTTGGCGGGGTCCACCTCATCCACGTTGTGGACATAGCCCATGGCGACCGCCAGCGGATCCTTCAAGTCCAGGTGAGGCAGGGTGGCTGCTTCGGCAGCGGCGACCTCGCGCACCACGCCCGCGACAGGCAGCACCGCCAGGCCCACCAGGACATTCCTCAATACGGCACGACGGTCGTAACGACAAACGCTCATGATCTAACCTCATTGCTGGCGTAAAGCTGGCGGGCACAAGATAACCGCTCGGCGGTTGCAGCCGAGAGTCACGAGGGTGCCCGAGGCCGAACTACAACGCCGTCCTCGTCGGCAAAGATCCAATCGCCGGGACGAAAACGCACCCCGGCAAAGTGCACCGGCACTTGCGCCTGGCCTTCGCCGCGCTTGTCGGTCCTGACGGGGCAAGTGGCGATCGCCTTGACGCCCAATGGCATCCCGGCGATGGCGGCGGAGTCGCGCAGGCAACCGTAGATCAGGATGCCGTGCCAGCCATGGTCGACCGCCTGTTGCGCCAGCAGGTCGCCGAGGACCGCGCGTCGCTGCGATCCGCCGGCATCGATGACCAACACACGCCCGTCGCCGGCTTGCGCGGTCAATTCGCGTACGCGCGAATTGTCTTCGAAGCATTTTATGGTCGCGATCGGGCCGGCGAACTGTGGTTTACCGCCATAGTCGCGAAAGATCGGTTCGCACACTTGCAGCTCGTCACCGAGCTGGTCGCACAGGTCGGTGGTCCTGAATGATTTGAATTCCACGTTGGCTCCCATGTCTGTCGCAGGGAGGGTCAGTGTGCCGGAATCCGGGCCAGCGGTCGCCAGCCGGCGGCTGCAAGCGGTCGTGGGCCAGCGCTGCCATTCGGCAGCGCTATGAGCGTAGCGCCTCAGCGGGTGAGCTTGTCGACCAGGCGTGACAGCAGCGAACCCTGCTTGGGCTGCTTGTGGACACCCGAGGCGGAGAGCTTGACCGCTCGTGCTTCGTCCAGTAGTTGCTGGGACAGGCTTTTATGCGCGATCGCCTTGTACCTGCCAGTGGTTGCCGTCTTGCCGCGCGCCAGCGGCGGCGAACGTTTGGTGGCTACGCCGGTGGATTTTGCCGCCGACTTGCTCGTTGGCGCAGGCACTTCCATGGTGATCGTGGGGACGGGTGCGCCGCGCTCGTCCTGGAGCTCGAGGACTTTGGTGGCGGGGCTCGCCGCCGGCTCGATCGGCTGCGAGCGGGCCGGCGGATTCTGGAAACGGGTGTGCTCGGCGATGCTGACGCGCAGCACCGTGGGCGCACCAAAGAAAGTCTTGAGATAGCCGCTGACTGCCTCCGCCGAGATCGCTTCCTTGAAGAAGCCGAGGCGTAGCGAGTGTACGATCCTGCCATTGCCCGTACTGGCCACCGAGTACAGTCGATAGGCCTCGAAGATATCCAGATGAGGCATGGTGTCGAGGTTCACTGGCTGTTCGGAGGCGGCGAGCTGAATGGCAAACCATTGCTCCTGGTCCTGGTCGCTGAGCTCCGACATGGTCAAGGCGCGGATCGTCTGCGTGCTGTCGAGCTCCGGGAGCGGTCCTTGTCGCAGGCGAACGGCGGCAGGCTTGCCGGGCAAGGCTGTTGCCGGCGCTGCCCGCGCGGCGACCCGCGTCGGGATTGGCCGGTTTGCGGCCGGGTCCGATAGCGGTGCCGGGCGGGAAACCGGTGCCGTGGGCTCCGCCTGCAGCTGGAATCCAACGTCCTGGATGTCGAGGCCTCTGCCAACATGGAACGGCTGCGCCGCGGCGGCTTCGGGGCGGTGCGGCGCAGCGGGCAGCGGGTCGCACAACGACAGCATGACGGGGGCTGGGGCCGCAATCCGGGCCGGTGCGGGGGTAGCAGAGGCCGGCGTTGCAATGCGGGGTACGGCGGTGAGTGGGGTCGGCGCCGCGACGGGGGGCGCAATCCGAACCGATGCGGCGGGTGTGGCCGGGACCGGC
>JBEBRC010000051.1:0-16071 GCA_040395055.1 Steroidobacter denitrificans | reverse complement strand
ACTTCCGCCTTCACCGACATCGCGGCATCGATGGACTCCTTGGGGCGCGGCGCCGTGCAGGCGGCCGGCGTGCTCGCGCAAGCGAGCGCGCAGACCAAGAACGCTGCCTTGATGGCGGCCGCGGCGGCGATTCGCCAGCAGTGCGCCACGATCCTGGACGCGAATCGCGTCGACATGCAGCAGGCGGCGCAGCGCGAATTGTCGGCCGCATTGCTTGATCGGCTCGCGCTGGACGACAAGCGCGTGGAGGCCATGGCGCGCGGCATCGAGGAGATTGCCGCGCTGGCGGACCCGATCGGTACCGTGATCGCTGCCTGGGACCGTCCCAATGGCCTGCAGATCGAGCGGGTGCGGGTACCGCTGGGCGTCATTGGAATCATCTATGAAAGCCGTCCGAACGTTACCGCCGATGCCGGTGCGCTGTGCCTGAAGTCGGGCAACGCCGTGATTCTGCGAGGGGGCTCGGAGAGCAGCCATTCCAGTCGCGCGATTCATGCCTGCCTGGCGGCGGGCCTGCGTGCGGCAGGTTTGCCGGAAACGGCGATCCAGATCGTGCCGACCACGGATCGTGCCGCCGTCGGTCATCTGCTGTCGGGCATGACGCAGTACATCGATGTGCTGGTGCCGCGAGGCGGCCGCAGTCTGGTCGAGCGGGTACAGCGCGAGGCGCGCGTACCGGTCATCGGGCATCTGGAAGGCAATTGCCACGTCTATGTCGATCGCGATGCCGACGCAGCCATGGCGCGCGAAGTGGTGCTGAATGCCAAGCTGCGACGCACGGGCGTGTGCGGCGCGGCTGAAACAGTGTTGTTCGATCGCCGGTTCCCGGCCGCGGCGACGGTGGTCGCGGCGCTGCTGGATGCGGGTTGCGAGGTGCGCGGCGATGAGGGGGTCCAGGCATTGGATCCGCGGGTCGTGCCGGGCTCGGAGCAGGATTGGCGCACCGAGTACTTGGGGCCGATCATCGCGGCCAAGGTCGTCGAGGGTGTGGACGAGGCGATCGCGCACATCGCGCACTACGGCTCCGGTCACACGGATTCCATCGTGACCGGCGCTGCGCAGACCGCCGAGCGCTTTCTCGCCCGTGTCGACAGCGCGATCGTGCTGCACAATGCCTCGACCCAGTTTGCCGATGGCGGGGAGTTCGGCATGGGGGCGGAGATCGGGATCTCGACCGACAAGTTCCATGCCCGGGGGCCGGTCGGCGTGGAGCAGTTGACGAGCTACAAGTATCGGGTGCACGGCACCGGGCAGGTTCGAGCGTGAGGGTGGCGCGGGCGCTGGCCGCAGCCTCGATGCTCGGCCTGTGTTGTACCGTGCCAGCCGGCGCCGACTCGATACCTGCCCTGGCGGCATCTGCCCCGGTATCGACAGCGGCGCCGGCCGCCGCCGCGGTGGCCGGGCTGGCGGCGGCGATCGAGGAGGCGCGCGCCAGTGAAGTCGATGTGCTGGCGCCCGAGGGCTATCTGCGGGCAACGAGGGTCCATGCGCAGGCGCTCAAGGAGGCGCAGCGTGGCCGCGATCCGCAGGCGGTGGGGCTGGCTCGCGATGGGCACGAGGCATTGCAGCGGGCAATCGCCGCGGCCGGCGTTGCAAGGCAGTCCTTCGGCGCCATCGTCAAGGCGCGCGAGGATGCCTTGGCGGCCCAGGCGCCGCAACGGGCGCCGCAGGACTGGCTCAGGGCGGCGGAGCGCTTCGAGCGGGCGATGAAGGAGAATGAATCCGGCGACATTGCGAATGCCCAGCGTCGTGCCGCTGAAGCCGAAGTGTTGCTGCGCGACGCGGAACTGATCGCCATCAAGACCGGCATACTGGGTGAAGCGCGTGCCCTGATCGCCCAGGCCGACGAGCAGAAGGCCGAGCGCCTCGCGCCCAGCTCCATGCAATCCGCCAGGCGCCACCTGGCCGATGCGGAGCAGGAAATCCAGCGTAATCGCTATGACACCGGCGTATCGCAGAGGTATGCCGCGCAGGCCAGCTACGAGGCGCGCCACGCGACCTACCTGGCCCAGCTCATCGATCGTGTCATGCGCCAGCCGAGACAGGAAGGCGGGGTGGAAGCGCTCATCCTGTCATGGGAGGAGCCGCTGCAGCGCATCGCCATGGAAATGGAATTGCAGCTGCGTTTCGACGAAGGCCTGCAGCCGCCGCTGCAGGAATTGAGCGAACAAGTGCAGCAGCGGGCGCAGGAAAGGCGTCGCCTGCGCCAGGAGCTGCTCGATCGTGATGAACAGTTGGCGGCGCTGAACGCGCAATTGCGGCGCTTGGAGGCGCGTCTCGGCGGCGTTTCCGAAGAGCGCATCGCCTTGCAGCGCAGGGTGGACGCGCAGGAGCGCCTGCGTCTGAACGTCGCCACGATCGAGGCTTCGTTCACCGCGGAAGAGGCGCGCGTCTACCGGCAGGGCGAAGATGTGATCGTTTCGCTTCTTGGGCTGCGTTTTCCGCCGGGCCGAAGCGCGATCGAGGGCAGCGCCGTGGCGTTGATGGCGAAGCTGAGGGAGGCGCTGGAATTGTTCCCGCAGGCGGCGGTCTCGGTCGAGGGACATACCGATTCCAGCGGCAGCGATTCCACCAACCTGTTGCTGTCTCAGGATCGCGCCGACGCGGTGAAGCAGTACCTGGTCACCCAATTCGCCTTCGACCCGGAGACGATCAGTTCCATCGGCTACGGCGAGGCGCGCCCGGTGGCAACCAACGAAACGGCCGCCGGCCGCGCCCGCAATCGACGCATCGACCTGGTCATTCACATCGACGGGGTGCGCTGACAGGACGGATCCCAATGCCGGTTCAGGCGTGCAGGGCGCAGCGCTCGCAGTTGACCCAGCCGGAGTCTCCATTGACATAGTGTTCCTTCTTCCAGATCGGAACCCGGTGCTTCACCTCGTCGATGATATAGCGGCAGGCATCGAACGCTTCGCCGCGATGGCGCGAGCTGACTCCCACCCAGACGGCGAGGTCGCCTACGGCCAATGAGCCGAGACGATGCACGCACACGGCCGAGAGGACGCCGAAACGAACGATGGCCTCGGCGATGATGCGCTCGCCTTCCTTGTTCGCCAGCGCTTCGAAAGCTTCGTATTCCAGCCGAGTCACGGCCAGGCCTTCGTTGTGATTGCGCACCCAGCCCTCGAACGAGGCGTAGCCGCCGGCGGCGGGGTTCTCGAGCAACGAGCGATGGGCCTGCGGCGCAAGGGGCTCCAGGGTGAATGAAAAGGATTTCATCCGCCGGCCACCGGCGGGATGAACACTACGGTGTCGCCATGTCGCAGCGGCGTCTGCCAGTCGCTGAATTCCGAGTTGAGGGCGACCTTGAGCTGGGTCGCCGAGAGCTGGAAGGGATGTCGTTCGCGCAATTGCGCGTACAACTCGGCCGGGGTGGCCGCGTCGGTGTCGACCGTTTCCTCGCGGCAGCCGGCCTGTTCGCGCAGGATGGCATAGTACTGGACGCGCAAGGTCTTGCTATCGGCCGCGTTGCGCATGGGCGCCGGATCCTCCCGCGGACCATTTCCTTGCTTCGCGCGCAGGACCGCGTCCAATTCCTGTGGCGTATTCACGTTATCCAGCCCCTCGGCATGCGGCAGGTCCAGGAGCAGGATATCCGAGTCGATCAGCAATTTCCTCGGGCAGTGCTTGCCGGCGCCGATGGCTGCCAGCACCGGTTCGCGGGCCGCGGGTTCCCAGATTGCGCACAAGGGCTCGGGCAATCCGTCGTGACTGCTGCGGTAGGCGGTTACGATCCTGGCCGGATCGCGATGCGCAAGCAGGTGCCGCAGCAGGTCCGTGGTCAGGAAAGGCAGGTCGCAGGCGACCACCAGCCAGGCGGCCTTGGGATGTGCGAGCAGCGCGGCCGAAATGCCGGCGATCGGACCGATGCCAGGCTGACGGTCGACGATTTGCCGATACCCCGAGCGCGTCGGCTCCTGGCGCTGGTCGTCGCGTACCGAAACGAAGCTGGCGGCGCAGACCTCGGACAACAGATCGAAGGCCCATTGCAGCTGCGGCCGGTCGTGATAAACCAGCGCCGCCTTGTCGCGCTGCATGCGGCGGCTGGCGCCGCCAGCGAGAACCAGGCCGAAAACAGGAACATTCATCGAATTCGATCCACGAAAATCTTCGCCTGCCGCTGCCTTGGAGATGAGTGGCGGATGGGGTTTCATCGAGCTGTCTCAGCCGCTGCCGGCGGGCGCATCGGTATGCGTCCAGTCGCTTTTGCCGCCGCGCTTCTGGATCAGTTTGGTTTCCGCCAGCACGATTTCATGCGACATGGCTTTGCACATGTCGTAGATCGTCAGCGCCGCCACCGTCGCACCGGTCAGGGCTTCCATCTCGACGCCTGTCTTGTGGTGCACGCTGACCGTGCAGCGTATGACTGCCTCATCGCCGTCCATCTCGATTGCCAGCTTGCAGCTCTCGATGCCCAGCGGATGGCAGAAAGGAATGAGTTCGTGCGTCCGCTTGGCGGCCATGGTGCCGGCGATGATCGCGGTCTGGAACACCGGGCCCTTGGGCGTGTTGAACTGCTGCGCACGCAGTGCGTCGGACACCTGATGCGGAAATATCACGCGCGCTTGCGCGACGGCGCTGCGCCGGGTGACGATTTTCTCGCTGACGTCGACCATGGTGGGTCGAGCATCCGCATCGATATGGGAGAACGAGCTCATGTCAGCCGCCAATGTAATACATTTCGATCTTGCGTTGCGCCTTGCCGTCGGCCGCGCTGGCGCGCCGCTCGCTGTAGCGATCGGTGCGTGCATGCCAGGTTGTGGCAATGAGGGCGCGCAACTCGTCATCCGAGGCGCCCGCGCGCAGCGGAGCGCGCAGATCCAGCCCGGCTTGTGCGAACAAGCAGGTGTAGAACACGCCTTCCGATGACAGGCGCGCGCGCGTGCAGTCGCCGCAAAACGGGTTGGTGATGGCCGAAATGAAGCCGATTTCTCCCGCGCCGTCGTCGAAGGCGTATCGTTCGGCCACCTCGCCACGATAGTTTTCCTGAATCGGATGCAGCGGCCAGCGCGCGCCGATCCGCTCCAGCAGCTCGCGCGAGGGCACGACACGGTCCCGGCGCCAGTGGTTGCGATTGCCTACGTCCATGTACTCGATGAAACGCACGATGATGCCGCTGCCGCGAAAGTGTTCGACCAGCTCCAGCAGGGTGTGATCGTTCAGGCCGCGCTCGACCACCGAGTTGATCTTGATCGGCATCAACCCGGCATCCTGTGCGGCGCGCAGCCCTTCCAGGACGCGATCGCGCTCGGCGAAGCCGCCACTCATCCGTTTGAAGAGTTCGTGATCCAGGGTGTCGAGACTGACGGTAATGCGGTGCAGCCCATTTGCCTTCAACGCGGCGGCATGCTGTGCCAGCAGTACGGCGTTGGTCGTCAGTGCGACGTCCTTCACCCCCTCGAGGGCCGTCAATTCACCGACCAGTTCAGCGATGTTCGGCCGCAGGAGAGGTTCGCCCCCCGTCAGACGCAGCTTCTGTACGCCGAAGCTGACGAACAGCCGTGCCAGGCGGGTGATTTCCTCGAACGACAAGCGCTCCTTTGACTTGAGGAACTGATAGTGCTCGTGGAAGGTCTCCCGCGGCATGCAGTAGGGGCAGCGAAAGTTGCAGCGGTCCATGACCGAGATGCGCAGATCGTGCAGCGGCCTGCCGAACTGATCGCGCGGCCGATTGCGCAACGGGTCGCGGGTACCGCGTAGCGGAAATTCGACGATACGTTTGGCGTCGGACATGTCGCTTTTGCGCCTCCTCGATCCTTGCCAGCTACCAGGAATAGAAAGGCACTGGCGTGCCGCGCCCGACACTGCCGGGCCCTGGCGGCAATTCCACGAAACCGTCGGTGCCGATCAGCGAGGTAAAGTCTCCTGAGCCGCGCGTCGGCTGCGGCATCGCAACTTGCCTGCCCTCGGCGTTGATGAGCCGCACCGGCAGGAAAAACGCCAGCGGCGGCTTCACGGCGAAATCTTCCGCCAGCGGGATCATTGCCGGTGGCACGGGGTGCGTCCCGCAGGCAGCATCCAGGCCACCGAACACATAACGCCCCAGGCAAATCAGCGTGGACGTCGGGTTGCCTGGAAGAGCGTACACCGTCTTGCCTCCAGGGCCTATGCCGAACCACATCGGCTTGCCCGGCCGCTGCGCGATGCGGTGGAACACGACCGACACGCCCAGTTCACCGAGCACTTGCGGCACGTAGTCGTAGCGGCCCATCGAGACGCCGCCGCTGAGGATGAGCACGTCGTGGGTGTCGAGATGCTGGCGCAGGCGAGTGCGCAAAACAGGCAAATCATCCGGCAGATGGTCCTGGGCCAGTTGCGAGTAGCCCCGCCTGCGCAGCGCGGCCAGTATGCCGTAGACGTTGGAGCGATGGATCTGCCACTGCGCGAGCGGCTCGCCCGGTTCGACCAATTCATCACCGGTGGAGATTGCCATGATGCGCGGCGCACGGCTGACGCTGGCCTGGGTGCGTCCGTTGGACGCCAGCACGGCGACCTCGGCCGGTCCCAGCCGGATGCCTGGCTGCAGCAGGGTGTCGCCTCGGGGTGTATCCGAGGCGCGCGGATGTACATTCAGGTAGGGCAGCGGCTCGATATCGTCGAGCAGTGTCGCGATCCCTGCGTTCAGCGAAATTTTCTCCACCGGAATGACACAGTCGCAACCGCCGGGCAGCATCGCGCCGGTCATCACTTCGATGCATTCCCGCGGATCGCTCAGGCGCAGTGGCGCACTGCCGGCGGCTTGCGTGCCGGCGATGCGGAAGCTGCGGCGCTCGCGCCCGGCGCTGGACGCCAAGGCGATGCCATCCATCGTGACCCGATCAAAGGGCGGCTGCTCGCGTGCGGCGACAAGGGTCTCGCGCAAGATCGCGCCGCCGAGCGCGGCCAGCGGCAAGGAGATGGCGGGCAAGCCCGGCACGTGCGCCAGGATCGCCGCTTCGGCATCGACAGGAGAGAGCGCTGAAAGAACCATGGAGCCCATCGCGACGGAAGACGGATGTCCGGCGGTGACCGCCGGGCAGCCGCAGTGTGTCACGAGGGGCGATAGGCGGCCAGCCGGATTACGTGCCCCGGATGCGAAGCCGGGTGGGAGCGCGCAGCCCCGGCAGTTCCCGCCGGGGGCGTTCATGATGCAATGGTGGGCGGATCGAGCGGGCCTCCGTCAGCGCCGCCCGTGATCCACCCCGCGTTTGTTTCAGCCGCGCGCCTTGAAGAGCCGGACCTGCTCGTTGAAGAGCTTGGCTTTCGCCTGCAGTTCATCGACGGCCGCATTGTGTTTCTTGGCCTGCATGGTCTTGAGCTGCATCAGCTGGGTGGAGCCTGTCGTCTTGTTCCTCGTTTCCTGCTCCAGGCAGGAGCCGAATTCGGTTACGGAGTCGTTGTAGGCTTTGAATTCCTTCATCGCAGCCAGCATTTCCGGCTCGGATGCCGTTTTGCCGTCAGGGATGACCGCGGGTGCCCTGGGAAACGCACACTCGGCCTGGACGGATAAGGAGAATGCGATCGACAGCGTCGCAAGCAGGGTGACACGCATATTCATACTCAAGTCTCGCCGTAAGAATGGTCCGCTCCCGGCGCGCCGGGGTCCGTGATGCGGGCATCGGCGTCGGGGCGGGCGACTTGAGTCGAATTTCGGCCGGGTTTTCACATAAACCCGGCTCGCGGCGCAAAACTGAGGACTGCGTCCCCGTGCCAGGGCCTCAGCTCTTGCCGCGCGCCTTGAAGGCCTTGACCTGTTCGTTGAAGCGGGCAGCGTGCGCTTCCAGCTCTTCCACCGCGGCATTGTGGCGCTTGCTGTGGATGGCACGGATCGATTCGACCTGCGACGCCGGTGCGTCCGGCCCGGCGGCCTCGACGCGCGCGTTGGTCTCCATTTCCAGGCAACTCAGATAGGCCGTGACCTGATCGTTGTACTCTCTCACCGCTCTCATGCCCTCGACCATCTGCTCCTCGGTGGCCGTGGCGCCGTCAGGACCATTGGCCGGCGCTTTCGGGTACAGGCACTCGGCATTTGCGGCCGAGACGCTCAACAGGCCGGTCAGCATTGCAGCCCACACGATACGAGTATTCATTGCTAAGACCCTCTCCAGCAGCCTTCGTACTATAGGAAGATATCGATCCCGAATCGCTGCAGGATCACATTGAGCGGAATACTACGGCGATGCGGTATCGCTTGGCTATGTCAAAGATGTTCGCGTAGGCAATAGGCTTGATTGCGGCGCGGAGTCGCAAAAACGTTGCGTCCTGGTCGGCTTGTCTGCAGCATCGATACTGAACGAATACTGAATGACGAAATGACTGCCGCGGAAATCGATGCTGTTCGCCTGAGCTTGTCCGTCGCGCTGCGCAGCGTGATCGTCAGTTTGCCGTTTGCGATTGCGATCGCATGGCTGCTGACGCGCCGCAGGCTGCGTGGCCGGCTGCTGCTGGATGCCTTGGTGCATCTGCCGCTGGTGCTGCCGCCGGTCGTGGTCGGCTATCTGTTGCTGCTGCTGTTTGGCATGCGTGGCCCGCTGGGAAGCTGGCTCTACGAGCAGTTCGGCGTGCAGCTGATCTTCACCAGCTCCGGGGCGGCGTTGGCGACGGCTGTGATGTCGTTTCCCTTGCAAGTGCGTGCGATGCGGATTTCCCTGGAAGGCATCGACCCGGGGCTGGAGGACGCCGCGCGCACCCTGGGCGCCGGCCCATGGGATCGGTTTTTCACCATCACCCTGCCGTTGATGCTGCCGGGCATACTCGCCGGCGCCGTCCTGGCATTCGCTGCCGGGTTGGGCGAATTCGGAGCGGTGATCACCTTCGTCTCGAACATCCCGGGCGAGACTCGCACCTTGCCCTTGGCTCTTTACACCGCGTTGCAGACGCCAGGAGGGGATGCGCTGGCGGCGCGGCTGGCGACGATTTCGTTTTCGCTGGGATTGGCCGGGCTGATCGCCTCGGAGATCATCGCGCGGCGTGTGCAAAGGATGCTTGGACGTTGAGCCGATGTTTACCATCGATGTAAAAAAGCAGCGCCAGGGATTCACGCTCGATGTCGCGATCGACGTGGCGGCGCCCGGTGTGGTCGCCTTGTTCGGTCGCTCCGGGTGCGGCAAGACGACCGTCGTCAACATCGTCGCGGGCTTGCTGGAAGCGGATGAGGCGCGCATCACGATCGACGGCGTGGTGCTCGAGGACTCCCGCCGCGGCCAGCGCCTGGCGGCCCAGAAGCGCCGTATCGGCTATGTGTTTCAAGATGCGCGCTTGTTCCCGCATCTGGATACGCTGGGCAATCTTCGTTATGCGCAGCGCCGCGCGCCGCGCGACTCGGTGCGCATAGGCTTCGATCAGGCGGTCCAGCTGCTGGGCCTGGACGCCTTGCTGCACCGGCGTGTGCATCAGCTCTCGGGAGGGGAGCGGCAGCGCGTCGCGCTGGCCCGCGCCTTGCTGTCGCAGCCGCGACTGCTGCTGCTCGATGAGCCGCTGGCCTCGCTCGATGCGGCGCGCCGCGAAGAGGTGTTGCCCTACCTCGAGACGCTGCGCGACGAGTTGTCCGTTCCCATGATCTATGTGAGCCATCAATTCGACGAGGTATTGCGACTGGCTACCCACGTCGTCCTGCTGGAGCAGGGGCGGGTCGTGGTGCAGGGCGGCCTGGACGAGATCAGCCTGCATCCGCAGCTGCGGGCGATCGTTGGCCCGGAGGCGGTGGGCGCGGTATTGCTCGGCAGGGTCGAAAGCGCGGTCGACGAAGGGCTGGCCGCGGTGCGTATCGGCAACAGTGTGTTGAGTCTGCCGCTGCGCGGCGCGCGCGCCGGGGCCACCATCCGAGTGCAATTGCTGGCCCGGGACATCATCCTGGCTACCTCATATCCGGAAGGACTGAGCGTACGCAATGCGCTCATGGGGCGCGTGGCGCGTATCGTCCGCGACGATGCCGAGACGGATCTGGTCTATGTCGACGTCGGGGGCGCGCAGGTGTTGGCGCGCATCACTGGCGTGGCGACCGCGGCGCTGGGCCTGTGCGAGGGCATGAAGGTGTGGGCCCTGGTCAAGGCCGTGTCCATTCGCGGACACGCATTCGCTGGCGGCGCACCGTCGACTGTGCCTCCGATGGATATCGCACGCAGCTGAGTCGAGCCGAACGATACCGGATTCGCACACCGTTGCCGTGCGGCCGATCGTCGACGGCGCGTGCCGGCAGCGATTTCACGGCCACCGGATCGGCAATTCCCGGGACTTTTGCACGGTGCGCAAGGCGAAGCTCGAATGGATGCGGGCGACGCCGGGCAGGCGGGTCAAGTACTGCTGGTGGATGCGTTCGAAGTCCGCGGTATCGGCCACGACGACGCGCAAGGCATAGTCGTAATCGCCTGTCATCAAGTAGCACTCCATGACTTCTGGAATCCTGCGGATCGCATCTTCGACCTTGCGCAGTTCCATTTCATCCTGGCGCTCGAGTGTGACATTGACGAATACGTTCACCGGGAAGCCGGCTTTTTGCTGGTTGACGAGGGCTGCATAGCCTTCGATGAGGCCCGATTCTTCCAAGTTGCGCATGCGACGCAGGCAGGAGGATTCAGACAAGCTGACGCGCTCGGCGAGCGTACTGTTCGGAATGCGCCCTTCGTGCTGCAGTATCTGCACGATGGCCCTGTCGAAGCGGTCCCATGCCATGACGCAAGAATCCTTCAATTAATGGCGAAATGATGATGGATTATGCCATGAGTCATCTCATTTTCGTCGAATGAAGCATTTTTCTGCATAAGTCCGATCCTAGAGTAGATGATTCCGAGCGTGAGGCGGCTCGCTCAGGCCTGCCTTGGGATCGGGGTGGCCCATGGTGGCTGATGGCCAGGCCTTCACTGCGGTTCGGTGTTTCCTGCGGGGCCTCCTATGCGTATCGGTGTTCCAAAAGAGATCAAGAATCACGAATACCGAGTCGGACTCGTGCCTTCCGGCGTGCGTGAGCTGGTCGCCGCCGGCCACGAAGTGCTGGTGCAGAGCACGGCGGGCGAGGGCATCGGGATCGACGATGCGGTCTATCGTGCCGCGGGGGCGTGTATCGTCCCTGGCGCCTCGGAGGTTTTCGCCGGTGCCGGCCTGGTCGTCAAGGTGAAGGAGCCCCAGCTCGCCGAATGCCGCCTGCTGCGCCCCGGACAGGTGTTGTTCGCCTACCTGCATCTGGCTGCGGATGCCGAGCAGGCCAAGGCATTGATGGCATCCGGCGCGAGCGCGATCGCCTATGAAACGGTAAGCGCGCCCGATGGAAGCCTGCCGCTGCTGACGCCGATGAGCGAGGTGGCGGGCCGGATGTCGATCCAGGTCGGCGCTGTGTGCCTGCAGAAGGCCTACGGCGGCGGTGGCGTGCTGTTGGGCGGCGTGGCCGGCGTACCCGCGGCCCGGGTGGTCATTCTCGGTGGCGGGGTGTCCGGCACGCATGCCGCCGAAATTGCATTGGGCATGCGCGCCGACGTGACCGTGGTCGAGCGCTCATTGAAACGCCTGCGCGCACTCGCTGAGTTGTTCGCGGGCCGGGTGCGCACGATCGCGTCCACCGCCGAGGCGATCGAATCGCAGGTGCTGCAAGCGGACCTGGTGATCGGCGCGGTGCTGATCGCCGGGGCGGCTGCGCCCCGGCTGGTGACGCGTGCCATGGTCCGCCGGATGAAGCCGGGCGCCGTCATGGTCGATATCGCCATCGACCAGGGTGGCTGCTTTGAAACCAGCCGGCCGACGACCCATGCCGATCCAACCTTCGTGGTCGATGGGATCGTGCATTACTGTGTGACCAACATGCCTGGCGCCGTACCGCGCAGTTCAACCTTTGCCCTGACGAATGCCACGCTGCCGTACGTCAGAGCGCTGGCCGAGCAGGGGGCCGAGCGCGCCCTGGCGCTCGATCCGCACCTTGCCCGGGGACTGAACGTGCATGCCGGTGCCATCGTCCACGAGGCGGTCGCGCGTGCCTTGAATCTGCCGTACCGGCCGCGCGAATCCGGCGATCCTGCAGCAACCTGAGTGGGCGCTTCCTGGCGCAACGATGCCGTCCGGCCGCGCCCGTCCCCGCCGAGGGCAACGATTTTCTGCGGCGACGGGTTTGAATCGTGCGCCGAGGTCCTCATACTCGTGCCATGTTCGATCGAATAACGCCGACCAACAAAACACTGATCATCGCCAATGTCGCGATCTTCGCCTTGCAGTACCTGCTGGGGAACTTCCTCGATATCTGGTTTGCGCTGTGGCCGCCGCAGGCGGCCGCCTTGGGCTATCCCGAGTTCCATTTCTGGCAGCTGCTGAGCTACGGGTTCATGCACGGCGGCGTGGCGCACCTGTTCTTCAACATGTTCGCCTTGTTCATGTTCGGTTCCGATATCGAGCGCTTGTTCGGCTCCAGGCGCTATCTCATCTACTACCTGGTTTGTGTCATCGGCGCGGCGCTGATGCATCTGATCGTCGTGGCTACCTCCAGCATGCCGCCGTTGCCGACGATCGGCGCCTCCGGTGGCGTGTTCGGACTGCTGCTGGCCTTCGGTATGACGTATCCCAAGCGCATGATCATGATGCTGTTCCCTCCGATACCCATGCCGGCGTGGTTGTTCGTGACCCTGTACGGGATACTCGAGTTGTATCTGGGCATGACTCAGACCGCTTCGGGCGTCGCACATTTTGCTCATTTGGGCGGCATGGCAACCGGTTTCGTGCTCATTCGCTACTGGCGGGGGCAGCGCCGGGTGCGTTGAGGCGGCATGGCGGATGCAGGGTACTTTAGCAACGGCCGCGCATCTTCGCGCCCGTTGCTTTGGCTGGTTTGATTGCCCAGTAGCGTATTATCAGGTTATCAAGGCGCGGCACGGATGGGGCTCATCAGGGGCGGCATGGCTGGAGCGTGCCTGACTGGCAATGAGGACCTTGATCTTTTTGGCAATCTGACTGACGGAGAGCGTATGAACCAGAAACGGACGGCGGTGGCAATGGGGCAGGTCATTCGAGAGCTGCGGCTGAAGCGCAAGCTGACGCAGTTGCAGCTGGCGAAGCTGGCCAAGCTATCCATCAGGCAAATCAACAGTATCGAGACCGGCAAGCGCCCACCTTACCTGGACGAAGTGTTTCCGCTCGCGGAGGCATTGGAGGTTCAGGCGTGGGTGCTGACACGCAGGCTGCGCGACGCCATGTAATCGCCCGCCATTTTTTTATTTCAAATAATCCTATTTGAGGATTATTTGAAAAGAAGGAGTCAAAAGGAGGAGCCGGACTTGAGTTATTGACATTCCGTATCGCCCGCCGGTCCCGGAGCCGTGTGGTCGTCCTGCATGCGTTCATGGACGAGCATGAGCGCGCCGGGGGCGAAGAATCCAGCATTGGACCTCGAAGCGCTCGGCTGGCGAACGCGACATGGTTGGTCGAGTTCTCGCGTTGCATCATGCCGCCAGGGGTGGGATACGGCATGCAGACGCTCCCGCCATGGCGGGGCTGGCCGGCTGGATGGCCGGCGGAGCAAAAAGAAGCCCCAGTCATGGGCACTGGGGCAGTAGGGGGTAGACATAGAGTAGTGCCCGAATATGACAATTGGTCGATGCCGTGCACGATGGCTTCGCACCGCCTCAGGAATATGCTGTGATGCCAATGCGGTGCGCGCCCGGAGTTCTCACGAATGCATCGGGCAGGCTCGCGTCCTTGCGCATGGCATGAGAGGCCGGGAATCGACGATGCTTGAAGCGACGCCCAGCAAGATGGCTGTTCTCGATGTCAACCGGGCATTGGGTGGATGCATCCAGGAAGCGCTGTCGCAATTGAGCACCCCCGCGGTGAGCGCCAAGAACGTGCACGATGCGCGCAGGGCGATCAAACGCGCACGGGCCATGCTGCGGCTGCAGCGCAGTGCTCTGGGGGGCAAGACATACGAACGTGAGAACAGGGCGCTGCGCGACATCGCCCGCTCGCTGAGCGCGGCGCGCGATGGCAAGGTACAGCTCGACGTGCTGAATCATCTCATTGTGCGCTACCCATCGAAGATCGATGCGACTTCGATGCAAGCACTGCGCAAGATATTCTCCAGCCGGTATCGTGTTTCTGGAAAGTTATCGCAGGAGTCGCTACGGACATCGCGTACCAGCTTGCTCGCTGTGAGCGACAGAGCGTCGAAACGCTCCGTCGAGGCGCAGGGCTGGGATACGGTCGGTGTGGGGTTGATACGGATCTATCGTGCAGGGCGTCGATGTGCAAAGCGGATCGGCCAGCCCGCCAGCGCTGAGGATCTGCATCGGTGGCGCAAACATGTGACGTATCTATGGCGCTCGCTGGAATTTCTGCGGCCTGTCTGGCCGCAACGAGCGGGCAAGTTGGCCAGGAAGGCTCATAGGCTGGCGCACCACCTCGGCGAAGACCACGATCTGCATGTGCTGAGCGCAGCGATCGCTGAGATGGACAGTGCCCAATTGGGTCAGGACGATAGATCGATGCTCAGGCATTTGATCGCTCGGCGCCGACGGCGGTTGCAGCGCAAGGCCGTCGAGCTGAGTAAGCGGGTGTATCGGCATTCCCCGTCGACGTTGCAGGCCAAGCTTGAACGACGTTGGACCCAGTGGTGGCATACTGCAGGCAGTCGAGGTGCATGCCCGGTATAGTCGCATGTGATGCGGACATGCTCCTTGGGTTGCATGGCTGC
This sequence comes from Steroidobacter denitrificans, assembly GCA_040395055.1. Classification (GTDB taxonomy): domain Bacteria; phylum Pseudomonadota; class Gammaproteobacteria; order Steroidobacterales; family Steroidobacteraceae; genus Steroidobacter; species Steroidobacter denitrificans_A. The sequence goes on along the minus strand of JBEBRC010000051.1, from coordinate 1,427 downwards.
TCTACGAGGAACTTGAAATGTCTGGCACACGTATTTCGCGATTCGTAACACTCCTGGGCTGCTTGATCGCGATCGGGCAGTCGGCTTCGGCAGCGGAGTCGACCGGCGTCGACAAGCCGCATTTCCTCAACTCACCACAGGCATCGGAGCGAGGCCTTCCTTTTTCGGAGGCCGTTCGCGCCGGGAATTTTATTTTCCTGTCCGGCCAGATCGGAGGTGACGAAACGATGCGTCTGGTTCCCGGTGGAATCGTCGCAGAGAGCCGGCAGGTGTTGAAGAACATCCAAAGCACGCTCGAGCGGTACGGATCATCGCTTGCCGATGTCGTGAAGTGCACCGTCTTTCTCACGGACATGGCCGAATGGGAAGAGTTCAACAAGGTATACCGCGAGGTCTTCAAGGCTCCCTTTCCTGCACGAAGCGCACTAGGGGTGAGCGCGCTGGCGCTGGGCGCCCGGGTGGAAGTCGAGTGCATCGCTTATGCCCCGGGGCGCCGCCAGGGCGAATGAGCGCCGCGGTCGTTGGGCGACTTACCGACAGCCTGTGAGGGTACGTGGGCTGTTCCTGGCTGCCGTCCCGAAATATTCTCCCGTTACTGTCGGTTTCCTGTCATCACCTTCGTCTTACTTCCAGCCGCCACGACCGATGTCGTCGCTCACGCTCATCGATGGCGACCGAACGCATGAACCCGAGGAGGAGTAGCCATGACCTATGTTGAAGGATTCGTTGCCGCGGTCCCTGCGGCGAACAAAGAAGCGTACCGCAAGCATGCTGCCGACGCGGCACCCCTGTTCAAGGAGTTCGGTGCGACACGCGTGATCGAGAATTGGGGCGATGACGTGCCGGACGGCAAGCTCACCGACTTCAAGAGCGCGGTGAAGGCAAAAGCGGATGAGGTCGTGGTCTTTTCCTGGTTCGAGTATCCCTCGAAGCAAGTGCGCGACGGCGCGAATCAGAAGATCATGAACGATCCGCGCATGAAGGAAATGGGCGCTTCAATGCCGTTCGATGGCCAGCGCATGATCTTTGGCGGCTTCACTTCATTCGTCGACGAGGCTGCGCAAGGTGCCACGGGCTACGTCGATGGATATCTGGTGCCGGTTCCGGCCGCCAACAAGGATGCGTATCGCGAGCTGGCCGAGAAAGCTGCCAGGGTGTTCAAGGAATACGGCGCGACTCGCATCGTCGAGGCCTGGGGCGATGATGTGCCGGACGGCAAGGTGACCGATTACAAGGGCGCAGTGAAGGCCACGGGCGAGGAGAATGTCGTCTACTCCTGGGTCGAATGGCCGTCCAAGACGGTCCGCGATGCCGCCTGGCCCAAGATCATGGCCGACGAACGCATGCAGCCTGATCCTGCGAGCATGCCGTTCAACGGCCAGCGCATGATCTTTGGCGGCTTCGCTCCGATCCTGAACGTCTGAGAC
>JBEBRC010000050.1:0-16430 GCA_040395055.1 Steroidobacter denitrificans | reverse complement strand
TTCAAGGATATCAAGCGCCCGCTGTCAGTGGGGCCTTCGGCGCAGGTTGTCCGTCATCGGGTCGATGTGTCGCATGCGCGTCGAAACCTGCACGCACATCGCAGCGAGACCGACCGGTGTCATGAACCCGCCGGTTGGGCGAGGAACTCGACGCGATTGTTGCGGGCTGCGATCCTGTTCCATTCTCCCGCCGTCAGCTGTGCCAGCTGGCTGCTGTCGGGGTAGGGTACGCTGGGCCGGCGGCCTTCGTGTCGGACTTCGACGATGAGCGCCGCGCCCGTTTCCTGGCGTACCGAGGCAACGAGATTCGCGAAGGCGAGCGATTGGCGCTGCGCGGCGGTGAGACCGTCTTCGAAGGGGTTGCCGATCAGATCGCAGCGTTTGAGCGGCATGTCATCGGCGGCCAGCGAATAGCCTTCGATGCCATTACCGGTCAGGCAGAACTCCCCGGTGAACGTGGCGACCTGCAGTGTTCCTTGAAACCCATCGGCGGTGAGGTTCGCGATCATTTCGCGCAGATGCTCCAGCCTGGCGCCGGCGAGCGGCGTCTCTCCGTAAGGAACGGGACTCGCGCCGGCCTGCTCAGGCAAGTTTGCGCTCGCCAGGGTGCTATCGAGCGGGCCGCTTGGCAGAGCCTGCTGCAGTTCGCAGAGCTGCGATTGTTGTTCCGCGACGAGCCGCGCCAGGCTCGAATTCGACTGCGCCAGGCCGTGGGCATGCTCCAGGATGTTTCGATACAGGAGCGCCAGCACGAGGGTGGATACCAAGGCGAGGGTCGCGATAGCCGCCGCTGGCAGCCACCGCCTGGCAGCCGGGGCCGGGGTTAGGTCGGCGGGCGGGTCGGCATGAACCGGCTGCGCCGCCGCGACGGCCTGGGCGTCGTGGCGGATGCGCCGGGCAAAGGCCTCCATGCTTGCCAGGATGAGGCGCCGCATCTCCAGGCCGTGCTCCTTCAGCAAGGGCGCAACGGCGGTGCGGATCGCCGTCTCCATCTCTCCGGGCGGGAATGTCGCCGCATCGATCCGTACCGTGGCCGCATCGGCGTGGCTGGCGGCGCGGGTGACGGTGGGTCTTGCGCCGGACGCCGTCGCCGCTTTGGCCGGCGAGGATTCGGATCCCGGGCGGCGCCGCTCGGGCAGTAGATGCAGCTGATACAGGATGCGCGAGACGTCGGCCTGATTGACGGTCTTGGGCAGCACCCCGACTGCGCCCAGAGCGCGTGCCTGGGAGACGTACAGCTCACCCTCCTGCGAGGTGTACATGACGACCGGAATCATTGCCGTATCGGGGTTGCCCTTGATCGCCTGGACAGCCTGGAATCCATCCATGCCCGGCATCAAGTGATCCATGAAGATGACATCGGGGCGAGTCTGGCGCAGGTATTCCAGCGCTTGTTCGGCGGATTCGGCGGTGCCGACCTGCAACGCATAGCTTTCCAGCATGCGACTCAGGATGACCCTGGCGGAGCGTGAATCATCGACAACCAGTGCGCGCTTCATGTTGAGTGCCAGTTATTATGGGGAATGACATGGGTGGACGGCGCTTGCGTCTAACATAGCTGTGTCAACGCCTTTCTGGCCAGTCTCTCGGTCCGCAGCGGACAAGGCGTCCGGCCCTCTGCGCCAGCGGTCGGGGATATCCGCTATCCGCCGCGTGGCGGATAGCGGGGTATGCTGCAGGGGCGTCGGGTAAGCGGCGGGGAGGTTCCGATGGCGTATTCGACCGAGGACATCCGTAATATTGCGCTGGTAGGACAGGCGGGGGCGGGCAAGACGCTGCTGGCCGAGGCGCTGCTGGAGCAGGCCGGAGCGATCCGTGCGCGCGGCAGTTTGCAGCGGGGCACGACGGTCTGCGATTTCGATGCCCAGGAAAAGCAGCTGCAACACTCCCTCGATTCGGCAATCGTTCATTTCCAGCACGATAACCGGCGCATCAATCTGATCGATACGCCTGGCTACCCGGATTTTGCAGGGCGCAGCCTGCCGGCGCTGGAAGCCGTGGAAACGGCGGCCATCGTCGTGAGCGCGGTGAATGGCATCGAGCCGGTGACGCAGCGAATGATGGAGTTCGCACGCGATCGGCGGCTGTGTCGCCTGGTGATCGTCAACAGGATCGACAGCCGCGATGCGCGGCCAGAGTCCGTCCTGGAGGAGTTGCGCGAACTTTTCGGCCGCGAATGCCTGCCGCTGAATCTGCCGGCACAGGGCGGGCGGAAGGTGGTCGATTGTTTTTTCAGCCCGAGTCCAGACTCGTCAGATTTTTTCTCGGTGGCGACAGCGCATACGCAGATCATCGACCAGGTCGTGGAAGTCGACGAAAAACTGATGTCGGTGTACCTGGAGCAGGATCAGGAACTGACGCCGGAGCAGCTGCATCAGCCTTTCGAGCAGGCGTTGCGCGATGGGCATCTGGTGCCAGTGTGCTTCGTCTCGGCGGAAACCGGCGCCGGCATCCCGCAGCTGCTGGATATTCTGGCGCGGCTGATGCCTAGTCCGCTCGAAGGCAATCCGCCACCCTTCGTGAAAGGCGAGGGTGCGCAGCTGCGTCGCGTCGATGTCGCACCCGATCCGCAGCGACATGTGATCGCGCATGTTTTCAAGGTGAGCATCGATCCGTTCGTCGGCCGGCTCGGAGTGCTGCGGGTACATCAAGGTACGCTGCGCGCCGGTGCCCAGCTGTTCGTGGGCGATCTGCGCAAGCCGGTCAAGGTTACCCATTTGTACGAGTTGCAGGGCAAGGAACACTTGGAGATCGCGCGGGCCGTACCGGGCGATATCTGTGCCGTCTCGAAGGTGGAGGAACTGCATTTCGGTGCCGTGCTGCACGACTCGCACGATGAGGACCATCATCACCTGCAGCCGATCCGCTTCCCCCCGGCGATGGCCGGCCTGGCCATCGAGCCGCAGCGGCGAGGCGAGGAACAGAAATTGTCGGATGCCCTGCATAAGCTCATGGTGGAAGATCCCAGCGTCCGAGTGGAGCATCATCCCGGGGTCAACGAGACCGTGCTCTACGGCATGGGCGACCTGCATCTGCGGGTCATGCTCGAGCGCATGAGCGAACGTCTCGGGGTGCGTTGCGAGACGCATTTGCCCAGCATTCCCTATCGCGAGACCATTACACGGCCGGCGCAGGGACATCACCGGCACAAGAAACAGACCGGAGGGGCCGGGCAATTCGGCGAGGTGTATCTGCGCATCGAGCCGCTGGCACGCGGCCAGGGTTTCGAGTTCGTCGATGAAGTCGTCGGCGGGGCGATTCCGGCGCAGTATCTGTCGGCGGTCGAAAAGGGCGTGCGGCGTGTATTGGACGAAGGCGCCATCGCCGGCTTTCCGGTGCAGGACCTGCGCGTCATCGTCTACGACGGCAAGCATCATTCGGTCGATTCCAAGGATGTGGCATTCGCCGCTGCGGGCAGACGCGCTTTCCAGAACGCCGTGCGACAGGCCGAGCCGATCGTGCTGGAGCCGATCGTGCGTGTCGATGTGACCTCTCCCAGTACGTCAACCGGCGATATTACCGGCGATCTGGCCACGCGCCGCGGCCGGGTCAGCGGCAGCCATTCCCTGGCCGGCCGGCGTACACGCATCAGTGCGCTGGTGCCGCTGGCGGAGCTGGCCGATTACCAGTCGCGCGTGAAAGCGTTGACCGGAGGCGAGGGCGCCTACACCATGGAGCTCAGCCATTACGACCCTGTCCCGCCGCGCAAACAGCAGGAACTGGCGAAGGCATTCAAGCAGACGGAAGACGAATAAGACTAGGGCTTCCTGAAGCGATAGATCACCTGATCGGTGTGGTGCCGGATCGAGGGGTCGAATACCGGCTTCGTATGGTCGTCCTGGGGATTCCTGAACGCGTCGCTTTCGCCGTCGAACATCAGTCCGGCGGCTTCGAAGTCACGTCTGATGACGGCCGGATCGATGCGATGCAGGGTATCGACGGTTACCGCCGGATCGAGGCCTTCCCCGGCAACGTGGTCCACGACCACTACCACCGCACCGGATTTGAGCGCCGGGACGAGCCTGGCCAGGGCTTGCGCCGGATCGGTCGCCGGCCATGAGCCATCCTGCGAGTGCCAATGCAGGTCGTGATACGACTGCACGAACAGGGCCGCATCCAGGCTGGCGGGATCCAACGCCAGCTCCTGTGGAGCCGCCGTGAGCTGCCTTACGTTCGGCAGGCGGTCGTTGCCGTAGCGTTGCGCCGGCATATCCTCGGCATACTTCAGGTAAGGCGCGTTGTTGTACGCGACGACCTGGCCTTCAGGCCCGATCACATATGACATGAGTTCCGAGTAATAGCCGCCGCCAGCCAGGTAGTCGATCACCTGCATGCCGGGCTGCAGCTCCAGCAAGCCCAGCACCTGGGCTGGATTGCGCCAGGCGTCCTGTTCACGGTCGGCCGCCAGGCGGTTGGTGTTCGATATCGCGGCTTCGATCCTGGCGGCATGGTCCTGGGTGGCGGGTGCGGTCTGTGCTGCCGCTGGGGCCGTCGCCGATTCCTGTTCCGGCATCGCCTGCTGCGATCGGCCGCAGGCGGCGAAGGCGAGTGAGGCGACGGCCAGCGCCGCATATTTCGGCCTCGGGCAGTGCCAGGATGGACGTCGCAGGTCGTTCATGGTCGGTCTCCGTCAGCGTCGGAAGCGGTACTTGTGGCTGTCTGGTCGCCAGGAGTCAGCGTGGAGGATTCACCGCCGCAGGCCGCGAGGTCAAGGGTACCGTGCACTGGCGAGTTCGTGCGTCTTGGTGGGCCGATGGCCGTCAGGACTTGGAGAAGCCTGGTGCACGCGTCATCATCGTGCCGATGATGTCTGTGCTGGGAACCATGCGCGCTTGCGCGATGCGCAACAAGGCGGCCGGGAAGGCCATGGCTGTGGCCGCCGGCGTGGTAGCGATGATCGGTGCGGTCAATGCCATCGACGATACCGTGCTCGAGATCGAGCGCGTGCAGGGCGACGGCTGGCACGCCGAAGGGCTGACCGTGGGCCTGGAGTGGTCGGGACGGCAAGCATCCGCGCGCGCAACCGTCGAGCGATTGTGGCTCGAATCGATGCAGCAGGAACTGCGTGACGTTCGTATCGACTGCGCGCAGCTCGATCTGTCGGAGGCAGCGATCGGCTGCGCCGGGGCGCGGATCGTTGCCGACTGGCCGGTGCTCGGCCCGCAGTCCGTGAGCGCCAGCATCCGCTACGCTCGTGGCGACGGTGCGCTCGATGTCGCTCTGCAGGGCGTTCGTCTGGGGCAAGGGACGATGGACCTGCAGGGCGAGTTGCGCCAAGGCGCCTGGGGTGGCGAGGTGCGCATGCAGCGCGTGCCGGTCGGCGAGCTGCTGGCCCTGGCCGGGGCGCTGAAGCTGCCGCTCGAATCGTGGACGGCCGCAGGGCTGGTGAGCTTGTCGGCCAGTGCGCGAGGATCGAAGTCGGGCCTGCATGAGGCAAGCGTGGAGCTGCACCTGGCCGGACTGACGGTGAATAACGATAGCGGCAGTCTGGCGAGCGAGCAGCTCGACTTGCAGCTTCAGGGGCAAGTTCAAGCACAAGCTCCAGCAGCGCAGCACGGCCAGGATGCGCCGGAACTGCGATTTTCGGTGGCAGTGCAGTCCGCCCAAGGGCAAGCCTATGCGCAGCCCATTTTCCTCGATTTCGGCGCCCATGAAATATCGCTGCGCGCTTCCGGCAAGTTGTCCGCAGGGCGCGAACTTGTGGTCGAGCGCTTTGCGCTGGAACATGCCGAGGTGGCGCAGGCCTCCGGAAGCGCAAGCATTGCCTTCGACGAGGCGCAGCCGCTGCGCTCGCTCCAGCTGGAACTGGCCGGCCTGCAGTTTCCAGGCGCCTATGAAAGCTATTTCCAGCCTTTGCTGCTGGATACGAGTTTCAAATCGATGCAGACGGCGGGCCGCATCGCCGGACACATCCTGATCGAGAACGGGACGCCGCAGCGGGTCGCGCTGGAGCTCACGGAGGTGAGTTTCGATGATGGCGCCCACAGCTTCGCCCTGGCGGGACTTGCAGGCCGCCTCCAGTGGGGGAGCGCGACGCGCACCCAGGAGACTGCGGGCTCCACTGTGCCGGCGGGCGAGCCTGCCAGCGCGCCGGCCGCGGCGCTGCGGGCCCTCGAGCCGGATGAGCCGTCGCACTTGCATTGGCACAGCGGTGCGCTGTTCGGGCTGGCGCTGGGAGAGGGCGAGCTGCATTTTCGCGCGCATGAGCGCCAGTTCAGGCTGATACAGCCAGCGCGGATCCCGGTGCTGGACGGTGCCCTGGAGCTGCAGACCTTTCGTATTCGCAACGCCGGGCTGCCGACCATGGCGTTCCTGGTCGATGCGGCGATCCAGCCCATCAGTGTGCAGCGATTGTGCGAGGCATTCGGCTGGCCCAGTTTCGGCGGCCAGTTGGGCGGTGCGATCTCGGGACTGCGCATGCGCAACGGTGTCATGACCTTGGGAACGACCTTGCATGCCCAGGTCTTCGATGGCGAGGTGACCGTAAGCGATCTGCGGCTGGAGGAGCCGTTCGGCCAGTGGCCACGCTTTTATTCGAACGTCTCCATGGACGACCTGGACCTGGAGTTGGTAACGGGCGCGTTCTCCTTCGGGCGGATCACGGGCCGCCTCTCCGGCGCGATCGACGGTTTGCAACTGTTCAACTGGACGCCGGTTGCCTTCGATGCGCGTCTGTATACGCCCCCGGGCGATCGCTCCAGGCATCGTATCAGCCAGCGCGCGGTGCAGAACATCGGCAGCATCGGCGGTGGCGGCGCCGGAGTGACCGCGGCGCTGTCCAGCGGCGTACTGCGCTTCTTCGATGATTTCAACTATGACCGCCTGGGCTTGTCCTGCCGGCTGCAGAACGAAATCTGCATCATGGATGGGGTCCTACCGGCGCCGGATGGCGGCTATTACCTGGTCAAGGGAAAGGGTTTGCCGCGCATAGACGTGATAGGCAGTGCCCGCCGCGTCGACTGGCCGCGCCTGGTGCAACAGTTGATGGCGGTCACGCAAGCGCAGGGAGTGGTCGTCGAGTAGCACGCGGATACGATTGGAAGGGTAAGATTCATCCATCGTTCACCGGGTCTCGGTTTGAATCGAGGCCACCCGCCCCAAGGAGTTCACGATGCTGCGTTTTGCCCCACTGAAGCTGGCTGCCTGCTGTCTTGCGCTGTCGGCCTGCGTCACCATCAATGTGTACTTTCCGGCGGCGGCGGCGGAGAAGGCCGCCGACAAGATCATCGAGGACGTATGGGGAGGCCAGGCTGCGGCGAGCCCCGGCGACACGCAGTCGGCGGTGCAGAATGCCGCACCGGCACGCGTGCTGCTGGCCGCGGCCGGGTCGGCGCTCGACCTGCTGATTCCGCGAGCGCAAGCGCAGGCTGCGGCGGACCTGAACATTTCCACGCCGGCGGTACGCCAGCTCACTCAATCAATGGAATCGCGCCACGCACTGTTGAAGCAGCACTACGACTCCGGCGCCATCGGCCTGACGCGCGATGGGCTGGTCGAGGTGCGCGATCAGAATCTGGTGCCGCTTCCGGAGCGCAACACAGTGCGCAAGCTGGTTGCGGACGAGAATGCCGATCGCAGCAACCTGTATCGTGAGATCGCCCGAGCCAATGGTCATGAAGAGTGGGAAGCGGATATTCGCGCCACCTTTGCCCAGCGCTGGGTGAGCAAGGCTGCCGCCGGCTGGCATTACCAGGATTCCTCTGGAGCCTGGAAACGCAAGTAGAGGGCAGCGAGCGATTTGAGGTTGCGGGAGGCATGCCTCCCGCAAAAGGCATGTGAAGATGTCAAAGCGGAATTTTCCGTTGCTCTGCAGCATGGGACACTAGCGTCCAAGATTCATATCTCGTTGCGGAGTGTTTTCATGCGATTCGTTTCATCTCTCAGCGCGGCCATCGCGGTCGCGCTGGTCAACGCTGTGCCCGCGAGTGCCCAGAATGCAGGCCAATCGGACGCAGCGACCGACAGCGGTACGCTGGCGACCGTCGTCGTGACCGGTTCGAATATCAAGCGCACCGATGCGGAAGGTTCCAATCCGGTTCAGGTCATCGCCCGCGAAGAACTGGAAGCCTCCGGCAAGGTGACTGTCGCCGATGTGCTGCGTTCGATCTCGGCCAATACCGGAAACTCCACCAACGAGACCAGCAACAGCGGTTGGTCGGCCGGCTCGGCCGGCATCGGTCTGCGCGGCTTGTCGCAGAAGAACACGCTGGTGCTGCTCAATGGCCGGCGCCTGGCCAACTATGGTTTCCCATCAGGCGGCCTGTCGGATACGTTCGTCAATCTCAACGCGCTGCCGATGGTTGCCGTGGAGCGCCTGGAGGTGCTGAAGGATGGCGCCTCGGCGGTCTATGGTTCGGATGCCGTGGCGGGGGTGATCAACATCATCACTCGGCAGAACTTCGAGGGACTGGAATTCGGCGGCAGTCTCGGCACCTCCGATGAGGGCGGCATGGATACCCATCGCGCGCGCGCGGTGGCGGGCATCGGCGACTTGTATGCCGATGGTTACAATCTGCTGTTCAGCGTCGAAGCCTACAACCGCAAGCGCCTGGATCAGGACCAGCGTTCACTGACGCGCTCGGGCATCTACACCGACCAGCCCGGTGGCCGGTGGAACGGTTGGTCGCCCAAGGGTGCGCGCTTCCTGATCGACGGTGTTTCGGTACCACTGCTGGACGCCAACGGCAATTGCCCCCAGGGCACGGTGCTGACCGCCAGCGCACCGATCGATGGGCTGACCGGCGACACTTGCGCCTTCAGCCAGGTGCCGTATACCACCTTGATTCCCTCGACCGAGCGCTACCAGGCCTATGTCAACGGCACAGTGCGCATCAACGACAACGTAGAGGCCTTCGGTGAGGTCATCTACAGTCATATCCGCGGCGCGTCGATATTCGGCTCCAGTCCCTATTTCACGCTGGAGGCCGGACGCTTCGCGCTGAATGCCGATACCGGCCTGGCGGAGCCGGTATCGGCAGTGCTGCCGGCCGGCAATCCATACAACCCGTATGGCGTCGATACGCCGATCGAGTACACGTTCTTCAACCTCGGGCAGTCGGTGAAAACGAATCGTTCCGATGCCTACCGGGTGCTCGGCGGCATACGCGGACGCACTGATCGCTGGGATTGGGAGGCCTCCGCGTTCACGGCGCGCAGCAAGGAAGAGGAAATCGTGTCCGCTGGCTTTGCCAATCGCTGGACGTTGGCGGATGCGCTCGCCGACGGCAGCTACAATCTGTACGATCCTTCGGCCACGTCGCAGTCGGTCATCGACTCGATCGCTCTGCGTACAGTGCGACCGGCCGACTCGCGGCTGACGGGTGTCGATTTCAAGATCTCGGGCGAGCTGTTCGACCTGCCCGCCGGCGCGGTCGGTTTCGCCGCGGGCGCCGAGTGGCGCCACGAGTCCTTGGTTTCGCGCAATCCATGGCAGATCGATGCCGGCCTGCAGATCCGGCCGGCCATCGCTGCGATCGACGGCGATCGTGACGTTGCTGCCGTCTATGCGGAAGTCAACCTGCCGCTGACCTCCACCTTGGAACTGAGTCTGGCCGGGCGCGGCGACGACTACAGCGACTTCGGCAGCGCGTTTTCGCCCAAGGCCGGGCTGCGCTGGCAGCCGCTGGAGGCACTGGTGGCGAGAGCCTCGATCTCACGTGGCTTCCGTGCCCCTTCGCTATCGGAGAATTCGGCCAGTACCAACATTTCCTATGGCTCGGTCATCGATCCATACGATCCGGATGTCCCCGGTTCACGCCAGAGTCCGACCAACTTCACCGTGGGCAACGCCAACCTCGATCCGGAGCGCACCCACAGCTACAACGTCGGCATCGTGCTGGCGCCACAGGCCAATACCAGCCTCAGCATCGACTGGTATCAGATCGAGCTGGATCACTTGATTGGCACCAGCAATACCGCCGCCATCGTCGAGGGTAACAATCCGGCCGACGTCATCCGCGATGCTCGCGGCAAACTGATGGCGATCTACAATCGTTACCAGAACCTTACCGAACTGAAGACCTCCGGCATCGACGTCGAGCTGCGCCAGCGCTGGCAAACCGCCGCACTGGGTGCGTTTGGCCTGTCCAGCGCGTATACCCATGTGCTTGATTATCGTCGACAGAACACTGCCGGCGGACCGCTGGTGGACTATGCAGGCAGCAACGAGAGCAACATAACGCTGCCGCGCAACAAGGTCACGACGACCTTCGATTGGAGCCTCGCCGATTTCAGCGCCGGCGTCACTTGGTACCGCACCGGCGGGTATGACCAGACCCGCAGCACGGCGCAGTCACGCGTGGACGCCTATAACCAATTCGATCTGCACCTGGCATGGTCCGGCATCGAGCAGATGACCTTGTATGCCAAGATCGAGAACCTGGCGAACGAGGAGCCACCGTACGATGCCTCGTTCCCCGGCATTCGCGCACCGTACGATTTCTCCCAGTACGATCTGCGCGGCCGCTACCTTCAGGTCGGTTTCGATTACGGCTTCTGAGGTTTCCTGGACCCAGGCAAAAAAAGCCCCGCATAAGCGGGGCTTTTCGTTTCCGGGCCGACGTTTTCTTGTGCTTGTGGAGCCGCATCGACTGCATCAGGCAACGCTGCGGTGTCGCTCGTCCCTCAATCTCCTGCGCCTTCCTGCCTCCACCGGGCCGCGACGGCGTCTTCCGTGACGCTTTTTATGCTCCTGCCCCTCCCTTTGCGGTGCCATCCCCGCGTCTCGCCTCCAGGCGCCGCCTTTCGACCCGGCCAGGGGTCGCAGGCCCCGGGTCGTCCCGGGTATGGCGCAACTGTCGCTTGATCGAACACGTGGCGTGCGCGTTGCTTGCACGACACGTCTGATCCAGAGCTTATCGCAGAATGTCGCAACGTGGCCACAGTTTTGTCACCAGTGGGGAAGAGGCCGCCAGGCGTCACCACGAGAGCGGCAGCTGCAGGGTCATGACCACCCCGTCGCCATCGGGCAGGTCGCTCGCCGTCATCGTCCCATGATGGAAGTCCGCGATCAGGCGCACGATGTACAAGCCGAGACCCAGATGCGGCCGGCCCTCGGTGCTGCCGCGTCCGCTGACGAGCGATTCGAACAGGCGGCGATCATCCAGGTGCGGTGGCAGGCTTGGGCCCTGATTGCGCACGCTGAGCCAGCAGTGGCGCGAATCGCGCTCCAGCACGATGGCGATCGGTGTGCCGGGCAGCGCAAAGTCACGGGCATTGTCCATGAGCTTGTCCAGCAATTGCGCGATCAAATCCGGCGAACCATCGACCATGCAGCGTTGATCGGGCGTCTCGATCTCGAATCGATGGCTGGCGAACGTTTGCTGGTAGGCCTGCCCCATGTGATGTACCAGTTCGCTCAGATCGAACCGCGTGCGCTCGGTGTGTTCGATGCTTTGCTCGACACGAGTCGCCTCGCTCATAGCGGTGAGGATGGCATGCATGCGACTCGCGCCGCCGCGCGCACGCGCAAGGTAGCTGTGTGCTTGCGTCGGGAGCTGTTCTTCGGAGCTGAGGTTATCCAGCGAGGAGCTGACGATCGTCAGCGGCGTGCGCAGTTCGTGGGATAGTTTCGTGCCCAAGGTTTGCAGGTAATGAGTGTATTCCTTGACGCGCCCGAGCAGGGTGTCGTAGCTGCGCGCCAGCGCACCGATCTCGTCCCGGGCCTGGGTGTCAGGAATATCGGCTTCGATGAGTCCTTCCGCCGTCAGTGCAGTACTGGCTGCGCGACTGAGGCGGCGGATGCGATGCGACAGTCGCGCCCCGAAAGCCAGCGTGACGATGATCACGAACAATGTCGCGACCAGTGTCAGGTTGAGCAGCCGGGTCAATGCCATTTCGCGCACCAGCAGGAGTTGCTCGCCAGGCTGCTCCACTACCAATGCCCCCAACGTCTGGTCGCGATGTCGTATGGGCACGGCGGCGCGTACCAGCGAGGGCTCGCCGCCACCTTTGTCGAACCATATCGCCCGCTCTTGCCCCTGGCGCGCGGAGTCGACCGGGGCGCCCCACATGCCATAGGGGATGGCGTAGGCGCTGGCCGGCGTGGCGCCAGCGGAGAACAGCACGCGATAGATCGAGCGTGTGAAATCGTTCTCATCGTGCCGCAGTCCGGGATGGTGCCCCGAACCCGCGCCCGCGGCCGTGGCGACGGAGCCGGCACGCGCCAGCAACCAGCCATGTTCGTCCACCACGGAAACGCGCACACCGGCGGGCGCATATTGTTCCAGTCGCTGTTTGAGCGCGTCGGATCCGGTATGCACCCAGGCGAGCGAGCGCGTTTCGGCGAGCGTTGCATTGGTCTGGTCCAAAGCCAGCATGGAGATCCGGGTGCCGAAGATGTTCAGCGGACCTCGCAGCTCGACGGCATAGCCATCCGGCGTTTCGCGCCACACGCCCGAGACGTTGCGAACCTCGTCGGGCAACTCCTTCCAGGGCGCACCGATTTCGCAATGCCGAATGATGAGGGCCCCAGGCGCGACCGCACTGAGCGACCAGGCTCGCTCGTGACCGAATTCATCGCGCGTGAGCACGATGAGACGGTCGTGGCGGCTGCCAGTGGTGGCATCATCTGCCTGCGGGTCTGCGTAACGCAGCCGGGTGGTGGATACCTGTGCATACATGTGCATCCAGCGGCCATGCACGCCCAGGCGCAGCATGGGCGGGCGCCGGTTCGCATCCAGCGTCTCGTGGCCGCTGCCGGCGATGCCGCCAGGCAGCGCTGGCCACTCGTCGGCGAAGCCGTCGATGAGAGGCGGCGCAGGCAGCAGCGGCGCGAACAAGTCGCCGCGCGCTGGATCGAACTGCCGGCGCAGCTCGGGGACCCGGTATAGCAGCTCGGGCTCGCTTGCGACCACACGACCCAGTACTTGCGCCGTCGTCAACAGCGCCGCTTCCTGGCCGCTGCGCAAGGTGGTCTCCATTTGCTGTGCGTATTGCCATCCAGCCCATGGCAGGACCAGGGTCATGAGGCTCAGGAGCAACAGCTTGGCACGCAGGCTCATTCATTCCTTCCAGCGATACCCCATGCCGTACATGGTTTCGATGAGCTCGAAGGAGCTGTCGATCGCCAGGAATTTTCGGCGAATGCGCTTGATATGCGAGGTGATCGTGTTGTCGTCCAGCACCACATTGGCGGCATCCATCAGCTGCTGGCGATTCTTGACGTGGCCTGGGTTGCGGGCCAGCGCATGCACGATCCAGAATTCGGTCAGGGTCAGGCCCAAGGGCTTGTCCTGCCACATTGCCCGCAGGCGGGCAGTGTCGATTTGCAGCGCGCCGCGCGCCAGCATCTGGTCGCGGCTGGAAGGCTGGGTCAAGGCGTCGATACGGCGGAACAACGCGGTTACGCGCGCGATCAGGTGAGCAAGGCTCAGGTCCTTGGTGAGATAGTCGTCCGCGCCCAGGCGCAGGCCGGATACCGCATCCAGTTCGCTGTCGCGTGCGGTCAGGAAAATGATCGGCAGTTCGGCCGACATCGAGCGCAGTTCGCGGCACAATTCGAAACCACCTTCAGGCTCATGGTGCAGGCCGACATCGATGACTGCCAGATCCGGCAGGCGCAGCCGGAAAGCCTCGATGGCTTGCTTGCGATCGCCATAGCCACGAACCGAGTAGCCGTGGCGCTGGAATGCGGCCGCATAGTTGTCGCGAATCGCGGGTTCGTCTTCGACGATGGCGATGACTTTCTTCATGGTAGGGATACTGCGCCGCTGTGATATTTCCAGAGGAGACCAGGCCAGGCACTACAGTGTAGCGTCGTGGCGAGGGGCGCAGGGGAGCTGTCATGATTGATCACAATCGACCCGCGTTCATCGCCATGTCCGCCGGTCTGCCGGTCCGCAGGCGGCGACGGTGCGGATGAGCCATCGGCATGAGTTTGCCAGGCACCTGACCGGCGCGCGCCGGACTCATCGGCGCTGCGGCAGCTCGCGGTTGCCCAGGACGTGCCGGCGGGCGTAGCGTAGGCGTCGA
Organism: Steroidobacter denitrificans; assembly: GCA_040395055.1. Taxonomy (GTDB): domain Bacteria; phylum Pseudomonadota; class Gammaproteobacteria; order Steroidobacterales; family Steroidobacteraceae; genus Steroidobacter; species Steroidobacter denitrificans_A. The sequence continues at coordinate 2,459 of JBEBRC010000050.1, read as the reverse complement.
TCGGCGCGACGGAGCGAGCAATGAAATCGGTGGATAGATGGTTGGCGGAATACGGTGCCAGTCACCAGAATGCGGCCAACAAGCGGCTACACTGGATTTGTGTGCCGGTCATCGTCGTCAGCCTGGTGGGGCTGCTCTCGGCATTGCCGGTGCCGGGATTGTTTCGCGAACTCGAGCTGCACCTGGGCTGGCCGGTCCTGAATTGGGGGACGCTGATCCTGGCCCTCGGCGTGGCGTACTACTTGCTGCTTTCCTGGACCTTGGCGCTGGGCATGGCGTTGTTTTCGGTTATCGTGCTGCTACTGGTCCACGGCCTGGGGCAGCTGCCCTGGCCGCTGTGGAGCGTGTGCCTGGTGTTGTTCGCGTTGGCCTGGGTCGGGCAGTTCATCGGTCATCACTATGAGGGCAAGCGGCCGTCGTTTTTCACAGACATCCAGTTCTTGATGATCGGACCGCTATGGTTGATGAGTTTCGTGTATCGCAAGCTGGGCATTCCGTTGTGAGGCGCGGCCTTGTTGCGTCGGATCTGCGCCACACGAGGAATTAAGGATGCGTTCAGCGCTTGCTCGTAAGGTGAAGCGCGTGAGCCCTTTGCGTACAGCTTGCGTCCGCTTGTCGTGGGCGTCGTGGATCGCGAGCTTCGAATGATTTTTTGCAGGAAGGTTTTCTTGAGAGGACATGTCATGGTGAATCGATTCGTGAAGCCGGTAAGCGTCAGTGCGGTGCTGATCTGCATGGTTGGAGCCTGTACGACGGTGAACCCGTACACACGCGAGCAGCAAACGAGCAAAGTGGCCAAGGGCGCGGGCATCGGCGCCGCGGCGGGCGCCGTGGTCGGCTTGCTGACCAAGGGAGACAAGTTGCAGAACGCGCTTATCGGCGCCGGCGCCGGTGCGCTGGCCGGCGGCGGCGTGGGCTATTACATGGATGTGCAGGAAGCGAAGCTGCGGCAGCAGATGGAAGGCACGGGCGTGAGCGTTGCCCGCATCGGCGACAATATCACCTTGAACATGCCGGGCAGCATCACTTTTGCCTTGAACAGCGCGGACCTGAACTCGCAGTTCTACAGTGCGCTGGACGGCGTGGCGATGGTGCTCAAGGAGTATGACAAGACGGTCATCGAGGTTGCCGGCCACACCGACAGTACGGGCAGCGATGACTACAACATGAGTCTGTCCCAGCGTCGCGCGCAGTCTGTCGCAACCTATCTTGGGAGCCGTGGCGTGAGCGGTCAGCGCCTGCTCACGGTCGGCGGTGGGGAAGCCTATCCGATCGCGTCCAACGACACCGAGCAAGGCCGGGCCGCCAACCGGCGCGTCGAGCTGACCATCGTGCCGGTCTCCAAAGGCTGAGGAAACGAGCGGACGAACCAACCAGCCAGGGTGGGCTGGTCGGGGATGAGCGCAATCGCAAACGAAACAGGCCGACTCGTTGCAGAGTCGGCCTGTGTGCTATGCAGCCGGACGGTCGATCCCGATGGCTTGGCTGGCCGCGGCGATATCAGGCTGCGGCCGGCTCCTCCGGTGCAATCATCCCTCTGAGCTTTTTGATCGCATTGGCCTCGATCTGGCGAATGCGCTCCGCCGACACCCCGTAGGTACCGGCGAGTTCATGCAAGGTCGCCTTGTCCTCTGTCATCCAGCGGCTTTGCAGGATGTGCCGGCTGCGCGCATCCAGGGTCTCCAGCGCTCCGACCAGGCGCTCAGCCGTATCCTCGTCCCACTGCTCGCGCTCGACGGCGATCGAAGGATCCGCCTCGGGATGCTGCAGGTAGGCGGACGGCGAATAGGAGGAGCCGTCCTCGTCATCCGCATCCGGCGCCGGGTCGAAAGACAAGTCGCGTGAACTCAGTCGCTGCTCCATGTCCGTGACTTCAGCCGCGGTCACGCCCAGATCGCTGGCGATTGCCTTGGTCTCGCTTTCGCTCAGCCAACCCAGGTTCTTCTTGAAGCGTCGCAGATTGAAGAACAGCTTGCGCTGCGATTTGGTAGTCGCGATCTTGACCAGTCGCCAGTTGCGCAGCACGTACTCATGTATCTCCGCCCGGATCCAATGCACCGCAAAGGACACCAGGCGTACGCCGACGTCGGGATCGAAGCGCTTGACCGCTTTCATCAGGCCGACATTGCCTTCCTGGATGAGGTCGCCCACCGGTAGCCCATAGCCGCCGTAGCCGCGTGCAATGTGCACCACGAAGCGCAGATGAGACAGGACCAGGCGTCGGGCCGCATCCAAATCCTCATCCTGGCGCAAGCGCTGCGCCAGCTCGATTTCCTCTTCGCGGCTGAGCACAGGGATGCGCGCCACGCGCTCCACATAGGCATCCAGGCTGCCGACGGGACCGGCAAAGGCCAGTTCTGTCCGGGTCAGGGCCAACGCATTCATTGCCGGGGTGATGGCATTCGTCATGTCGAAAATTCCCCTCCGATAATTACTGTGCATAGTTTAGCAGTCTGATG
>JBEBRC010000049.1:0-16624 GCA_040395055.1 Steroidobacter denitrificans | reverse complement strand
CCGCTCATTCTTCCCAGCGTCGATGAGCAAGCCGTGGGTTCGGTGGTCGCCGACTGGACCGGCATTCCCGTCGGACGCATGGTCAAGGACGAAGTGGCAACTGTACTGAATCTCGCCAGTTCGCTTGGGCAGCGAGTCATCGGCCAGGATCACGCACTGGAGATGGTCGCCAAGCGGGTGCAAACCTCACGTGCGGGATTGGGCGATCCCAACAAGCCGATCGGTGTGTTCATGCTGGCCGGACCCTCTGGCGTGGGCAAGACCGAAACCGCGCTGACCTTGGCCGAAGCACTGTATGGGGGCGAGCAGAACCTCATCACCATCAACATGAGCGAGTTCCAGGAGGCACATACGGTGTCCACCTTGAAAGGCGCTCCTCCGGGCTATGTCGGATACGGCGAGGGTGGCGTATTGACCGAGGCGGTGCGCCGCAAACCCTACAGCGTGGTACTGCTGGATGAAGTGGAGAAAGCGCACAGCGACGTGCACGAGATATTTTTCCAGGTGTTCGACAAAGGCCGGATGGAGGATGGCGAAGGGCGGCTGATCGATTTCAAGAACACCTTGATCATCCTGACGACCAACGTCGGCACGGATCTCATCATGAACATGTGCAAGGATCCGGAGCTGCTGCCGGATGCGGAAGGCATCGCCAAGGCGCTGCGTGCGCCGCTGCTGAAGACTTTCCCGGCTGCCTTGCTGGGGCGCATCGCCGTCATTCCCTACTATCCATTGAGCGATGACATGCTCAGCCGCATCATCCGGCTGCAAATGAACCGGGTCGTGGCGCGCATCCAGCAGACCCACGGGGCGCAGTTCGCCTACGACGATGCGGTGGTGCAGCTGATCGCATCGCGCTGCACCGAGCCGGAGAGCGGCGGCCGCATGATCGACGCGATCTTGACCAACACGCTGCTGCCGACCATCAGCCGGGAATTCCTGGATCGCCTGACGAGCGGCCTGTCGACCAGCCGGATCGAGATGGGCGTGAAGGGATCGGAGTTCGAGTATTCGTTCAGCTGAGCGGCGTCGGTGTCGCCGGCTGTGTGGATGACGCAGCCGGCCCAAGCCCGCGCGGGCGCCTTCAGGGCGCGGGCGAGGAAGTGCGCTGAGCGAGGTCGACGATGAAGCGCTGGCCGGTCTCGTTCTCGATCTGCAGTGCGTCGCGTCCCTCGATCAGCTCCATGCGCTTGAAATAGCGGCGCTGCACATCCTGCTCCAGGCCGGGGACGTTGCCGGTTTCATAGACTTTCAGCACCCACAGCCTTTCGTTGGTCGCCGGATCGATCGCGACCAGGTAGCCGGTACTTTGATCCAGTCCATGGCGCACGCCCTGCATTTCTTGCTCGTAGCGTATGCCCTGATGTTCGATCGGCGGGACGTCGGGGGGTGGAATGCGGCTGGCTGTGGGCAGGCTCATGGCGCTGGTATCCTGGAGGGGTGGGGTGGCGGTCGCCGGCTCGGCCGGACTGGAGGCGCTGGGCTGACTGCAGCCTGCAGCGAGCGTCCCGCTGGAGATGGCGCAGGCGAGCAAGAGCAATGTGTGACGTACGCTCATCGGACGCTCATCGATTTCTCATCGTATCCTCAGGGCCTTCTTACGATCGCTGTCGCTGAGCGCACCGCCGCAATCGGCAGCAAAGAATGCCCAGCTATCAGCATTCTTGACCGCGTCGGTACCGGGAAAGTTCGGATTGGGGCCGATGCCATACCAGGAATAGCGGGGACCCGGCTCGACATCCGTGGTGCCGCAGACCAGGTGCGACAGCTCGTGGATCACGATACGCGTCCAGTTGGTCTGGCCGCTCAGCACGTTTTTGGTGCCGAAGAATTCGTTTTCGATATAGACCACATCCAGCTTTTCGCGTCCCGACAGTCCCCAGACGAAGGCCTCGGAACTCAGCAGCCCTTGTTCTTCCGCGGTGGTCGCGCCGCGCAGGGCCGGAAAATCCGTGAACACGATCTGGCCACGGTTGATGGTTGCCGTGATGGTCTTGAACCCCGCCGTGAGCGTGGCAATGATCTTCGACAGTTCCTTGTCGGTGGTCCCGGCCTCGGCAAACCAGCGCTTTATGATCTCCAGGCTCTTGTCCTTTCCCTTGCCGCTGCCGGCGGCTGCCGACAGCACCATCAGGGTCTTCTGGCACCACTTCAGCCCGTCCTGGGTGGCATTGGAGAGATGCTTCTTCTGTTCCGCGGAGAAGCGCTCCTTATCGCTCTTCAGCAGTTGCTTGACGGCATCGATGGTGCCGGTGCCGAGCGCCTCGAACGACCATTGCCCGAAATCGTTCGGCAGGGAATGGATCCAGACCTTGTGGCTGCCGCGCTTGCGCAGCAGATAGACGTGCTGCAGGAACTTCAGCGCCGCGGCTCGCTGGCGCGTCGCGGCGTCCAGGGTCGCCGTGGGCTTGTCCGACCAGCCCTTGGCGGCACGCAGGATGCCCTCGTCGACACTGACCTTGGCGTGCCCGCGGGCGAAGCCTTTGCTTTCCCCGCGCGTGACTTTCTTACGTAGATCGTCCAGCTCCCCGGCGCGCCCGGGCTCGAACCCGGTATCATCCATCAGCTTGTGCAGGGCCTCGACCGATTTCTTCCATTCCGCATCGTAGGTATCGCTCTTGGCCAATGCTTTCTTGGCTGCGCTGTACTGATCACTGAACCGCTGATCCTGCCAAGCCATGGTGAGTCCTTTGCCTTGATGTATTTTTGCGTTATCCGCCGGGTGTACACTAGGCGGAACGATGACCGGGTCGAAGAATAGCGAACCGATGGCGACCCAGCCAGCTTATCGTCCCGGAACTGAGACAACGGTCAAGGGATCAGGTGCCGGACTTGAGATATGGACATTTGAGATCGGGGTTCGTATCGGGTATTCGCCACGCAGGCGCCGATGCATGCCGCCTGCGCCTGGATCACGAGAGCATCGCGTCAGGGCCCGGCGGGAAAACGCGGCCTCGCGGAACGCCTCGTGAGACGGCAGCTTTCGATGCCGTGTTCTGCGCGCCCGTTGCTTGCAAGTCCTTGATCTTTCCTGTACTTAACTGGCTTAATTAAAAGGATCAGGTGCCCCATGGCTCGAGCCAAAGTGGTCGAGTGCGACTACTATCAATTCCTGAACATCCTGCGCCGTGCGACCAACGCCGGGCAGCGCATCGACAAGTCGGATTCGCGCTGGGCTCAGTATGTGAAGACACACGACATCAATGAAGTTGCCGCGACCGCCATTGCACGCCAGAAATTCGAAAGCAGTGTTCCGGTCATCATTGCGGAAGGCAAGGACACGGACGGGCTTTATTTCCACTCCAAGAACGAGGAGGCCTGCCTGCGTCTCGTGCCGCTGGAGTGAGCGGCGAAGCCTCATTGAACTCCACTGGCTTCGGGCCGGTTGCCTTGCCGCTACCCGCGCGCTGCGAGTCTAACGAAGAATCACTATGGCGACGCAAACCAATCGGCTGCTGCAGATCAAGACGCCTCTTGGGCAGGACGCACTCCTGCTCAAATCCTTTACCGCTCACGAGAGCCTCGCCCGGGCGTTCTCGTTCGAGCTGGAGCTGTTGAGCGAGAAACCCGATCTGCAGCCCGACGACATCCTGGGGAAGGATGTCACCGTGACTTACCAACTGCCGGACGGGGGCGCCAAACGCCATTTCCACGGTATCGTCACGCAGTTCGCGCAGGCCGGCTATCGGCGGCGCTTTCACCAGTACCAGGCGGTGGTGCGTCCCTGGCTATGGCTGTTGACGCGTACTTCCGATTGCCGGGTGTTCCAGAAGAAGTCCGTGCCGGAGATTTTCGAGGAAGTCGTCAAGGAGTATGGCTTCTCCGACTACAAGCTGAGGCTCAAGGGCAGCTACCAGAAGCGGGACTATTGCGTCCAGTACCGCGAGAGTGACTTCGATTTTCTCAGCCGGCTGCTCGAGCAGGAGGGCATCTACTACTACTTCAGCCACTCGGCATCCACTCACGACATGGTGCTGGTGGATGACGTGAGCGGCCATGAGCCTGTGGACGGCTACGACAGTGTTCCCTACTACCCACCCGACCTGGCCGACACGCGCCGCGAACGCGATCATCTGACCAGCTGGTCGATCAGCCGCAGCGTACAGGCCGGAGCGTATGCGAATACGGCGTTCGATTTCGAGAATCCACGCCAATCGCTGCTACGCACCGAAGCGACGCGCCGTACGCACAAGCATGCGGATTTCGAACTCTTCGATTATCCGGCAACACTGGCCAAATACGATACGGGCGAATCGAGCCGAGTTGCCAAGGTACGCATCCAGGAGCAGCAGGCGATGCATGCGGTGGCGCGAGGACGAGGCAATGCCGCGGGCCTGACCAACGGCTGCCGCTTCAAGCTGGCGCAGTACCCGCGCGATGATTTCAACATCGAGTACGTTGTCACCTCAACCAACGTGGTGATGACCGCGGACGACTATGACGCGGGTGCCGGAAGCGGCGAGGTCGAAGTCTCGATTGCCTTGGAAGCCATCGATGCGCGTACTCCCTATCGCCCCCAGCGAATCACTCCCAAGCCGCTGGTGCATGGCACCCAGACGGCAATGGTCGTGGGCCCAAGCGGCGAGGAGATCCATACCGACGAGCATGGCAGGGTAAAGGTGCAGTTTCATTGGGATCGCTACGGCAAGCTCGATGAAAACAGTTCGTGCTGGGTGCGCGTCGCCCAAGTGTGGGCAGGCAAGAACTGGGGTGCGATACATGTGCCGCGCATCGGGCAGGAAGTGATCGTGAGCTTCCTGGAAGGCGATCCGGATCATCCGATCATTACCGGCCGCGTCTACAACGGCGACTCCAAGCCGCCCTACGACCTGCCGGCGAACAAGACCCAGAGCGGGATCAAGACCCGCAGTTCGAAGGACGGCGCACCGGCGAATTTCAACGAGATTCGCTTCGAGGACAAGAAGGGCGAGGAGCAGGTCTACGTCCACGCCGAGAAGAACCTGAAGGCAGTGATCGAGAACGATCGGACCATCACGGTGCAGCACGATGAAATCGTCGAGGTCAAGAACGATCGCACGGCCGAGGTGGGTAACGACGAGACCGTGAAGGTGGTCAAGAATCACAGCGCCTCGATCGGCGAGAATGAGACCCGTTCGGTCGGCAAGAATCGCACTACCAGCATCGGTGACGACGACCAGGCGGATGTCGGCAAGAACTATATCCTCAAGGCGGGTGACAAGATCACCCTGGAGACCGGCATGGCGAAGATCGTCATGTCCAAGAACGGCGATATCGAGATTTCCGGGAAGAACATTACCGTCAAGGGCATGGCCAACATTGCGCTCAAGGCGACCCAGAAGCTGGAGATGAAGGGGATGCAGATCCAGGGCGAGGGCACGCAGTTGCAGCTCAAAGGCACGCAAACGGTGGTGGAGGGCGCGATGCTGGACCTGAAGGGCTCGGCGATCGCAAGCCTCAAGGGCGCATTGACCAAGATCGGCTGATACGGGAGTGTTGGATGTCAATGGCATACGAGCCTGAATCTCTGGGCGCTCTCGCCAGGCTCGCAGGACTGAGCCGCGAGGCGCAGGCATCCTTTCAGGCGCACTACAATCTGGAGCAGTATTCCCGGGTGCTGCTCGCGGGTGAGCTGGGCCAGGATGCCTTGCGCCTGGTCGCGCGCAGTCTGCCGCGAAAGTTCGCACTGGCCTGGGCGTGCGACAACGTGAAGCAGGCGCTGCGGCCGGACTCGCCCAGCTTCGAGACGGACCGCGCCGGGGTGGCGCTGGCCGAGACCTGGCTGGCGAATGCGAGCGAGAAACATCGACGCCTGGCGTTGGAGTTCGCCGAGCGCAACGACTTCGGCTGCGCCGGCGCCTGGATTGCGGCGGCGGTGGGCTGGATGGAAGGCAGCCTGGCGCCCGAAGGCTATGAGGCGGTCGCGCCACCGGAGCACCTGGTCTACGACGCAGTGGTCGCGGCCCAGATGATGATTGCCGCCAGCGAGCCCGAATCGATGGCGGAATGCCTGGCCCGCTTCGTGGCAGGCGCGGTGCCTGCGGGGAGCGGCGTGCCGGCCGATGGCGGGTCGCCTGCGGCGGCGAGGGTTTGAGCCATGCGCCCGGCAGCCCGCGTCGGCGATATGCATGTTTGTCCGATGGTGACCCCGGGCACGCCGCCGATACCCCATGTCGGCGGCCCGATCCTGCCGCCGGGTGCGCCGACGGTACTGATCGCCGGCATGCCGGCGGCGACCCTGGGCAACCAGTGCGTTTGCGTCGGTCCGCCCGACGTCATCGTGCTCGGATCCGCCACCGTGCTGATCGGTGGCAAGCCGGCCGCCCGCATGGGCGATTCCACTGCGCATGGCGGCACGATCGTCATCGGCGCGCCGACCGTGCTGATCGGCGGCTAGCGTCTTATTGATTTGGCGTCCAATGAGTTCGATGCAAGAAGTACTGATTCTGGAGGTGGTGAGTCCGCAGGCGGCGACGATGGGTCCCAACCGCCGCAAGAGCCTGACCCGTGCCGGGGGCACCATCGGCCGTCACGAAAGCAACGCCTGGGTGATCCCGGACAAGTTCATCTCCAGCCAGCACGCGACGATACGCTTCCTCAGCGGCCTGTACTGGATCGAGGCGCTGGGACGCAACCCGACCGCGATCAATGATCGGGCGAACGTACTGAAGAACAATCAACCGCACCCTTTGTCGGATGGCGATCGTTTGTTTCTGGACGAGTATGAGATCACGGTGCGCATCGGTGACGAGCAGTCGGTGGAGGAAGCCGGCGTCGATCTGCTGGCGGATGAACCGGTGGCCTATGGCGATACGACGCCGCAGAATGCAGGCGCGTGGAACGACGCTGGCCTTGCCAGCGATCATCCGCTCCTAGACTCGTCCAGCCAGGCATCCGCCGATGTGGATATCCTGGATTTGTTTCCCGGCGGGGATGCTGTGCCCGCCGCCGGGAGCGCACCCAGTGCGGCATTCGCCCCGACGCCCTTGGAGCAGCGGCCGGTGCAACTGGAAACGCTGCGAACGCCCCCGCAGGAGGCGGGCGCCGGGTTGAGCGAATTTTTCGGCGAACATTCCTCCGCGCAGGCCGGCGAACCGCTCAGCCAGCCCATTGTCCCGCGGGCGGTCGATCTCAGCGACGACTGGTTCAGCGATAACCAGCCGGTGACGCCGCCGCTCGAGCCGGCCTTCGCGCCGTCCCGCCCGCCGACGGCGTCATCGCCGCCGCCAGTTGCCGTGCCGACCCCGGGCCGCGTGCCCGGCTCCAGCACCTCTGCCAGGCCTCATGTCGCGACCGCTGGCATGGCCGTCAGTGCCGCGGCCAGCCCGGTGGGCGAGGCGCCATCGCGCCAGGCAGTGGCCGGCGCATCGCTTGGCGACCTGCTGCGCGGCGCCGGGCTGTCGGTGGAGGACGAGCAGATTTCCCCGGAGGTGGCGGCGCAGTTCGGCGAAGCCTTGCGCATCGTCATCGCCGGTGTGATGGAGCTGCTGCAGGCGCGCTCGGCCATCAAGGATCAGTTCCGGATGCGCCAGACCCGTTTTTCGCCGGCGGGCAACAATCCCTTGAAGCTGGCCTCGAACGTGGAGGATGCGTTGCATACGCTGCTGGTGAAGCGCGATCCGCGCTTCGGCTACCTGTCCACGACCGCCGCCTTCGAGGACGCCTTCGATGACCTGCGTCACCATCAGTATGCGATGCTGGAAGGGATCAAGATCGCCACCCGGGCCTTGTTGTCGCGCTTCGACCCGGCGGCGCTGGGAGAGGAGTTCGAACGCAAGGCCGGCCGCGGCGGCCTGCTGGGCATGTCCAGCAAGAATCGCTACTGGGACCTGTACGTCGATCGCTTCGCCGAGCTGACGCGCGACCCGGACGAGAGTTTCCGCCGCCTGTTCGGCGATGATTTCGGCGAAGCCTACGAAGAGCAGCTGAATGCCTTGAAGGATGCTCAGCGCAGGCAGCCCCCCCCTGGCCACGATCGATGATACCCACATGAATTTCATACTCGCTGGCAAGGCGATACGACAGCGGCCCGGTTGCGGCGTCCACCGCGCCGATGGCGCATGCCGCGCACCTGGCCTGGTTGACGGCAATGGCCGCCGCCGCTCGATCGCGTGGGCGGCCATCGCGCTGCTGGCGCTCGCAGGCTGCGCCTCGCCCTTGGCGCCCGCCGGCCCGCCGCCGCCGTTTCCCGCGACCGTGACGATCCAGGCCGCAGCCAGCGTGAATCCCGATGCCCAGGGGCGTCCCTCGCCGGTGTTCGTGCGGCTCTACCAGCTCAAGGATGCCGGCGCCTTCATGAACGCAGCCTACGAAGCGCTGCACACGCAGGAGGCAGCCACACTGGGCGCCAGCATCATCGCGCGCGAGGAATTGCCGCTGGGGCCCGGCGAGCTCAAGGCGCTGCAGGTGAAGATCGAGCCCGAGACACGTTTCATCGGTGTGATCGCCGACTTTCGCGACATCGCCAATGCGCAGTGGCGCGCCGTCACCACGGCTCCCGAGAAGCGTTTGAAGGATTTGTTGCGCGAGAAGCGCCTGAGCATTCGGCTGGAGGGCACGCAAGTGTCCATCGCCGAGCCGAATTGATGAGGGAGCGGGAGCCGCGCGATGTCTGACAAGAACAAGGTGATCTGGTCCGAAGGGCTGTTTTTGCGGCCGCAGCATTTCCAGCAGCACGAGCGCTATCTGGAGCGCTACGTCGAAGGACGCAGCACGGGGCTGAAAGGCAATGCCTGGGGCTGCATCGAGCTGGAGGTGGAGCGTGATTTGCTGGCAGTGGGCAAATTGTCCATCCGCCGGGCACGCGGTGTGTTTCCCGATGGTACGCCGTTCACCATGCCCGATAACGATCCCTTGCCGCCACCGCTGGAGATCTCCAAGGATACGCGCGACAAGCTGGTCTATCTGGCGCTGCCGGCCCGTCGTACCGGGGCGCTGGAAGTGCAGCGCCAGGACTCGCCCGAAGCGTTCGCGCGCTACCGGGTCGATGAGATCGAATTGCGTGACGTGACGCAGACCGGCGGTGCGGTGGCGCCGGTCGAGGTCGGCGCGCTCGGCAGTCGATTGCTGCTGCAAGGCACGCCGCTGGATGACTATGCCTGTATTCCCATCGCGCATGTCCTCGAATGCCGCGCCGACCGGCAGGTGTTGCTGGACGAGCGCTTCATGCCCAGTGCGCTGGATGTACGCGCCTGCAGGCCGCTGGCGGAATTCCTGACCTTGCTGATCGGCATGTTCCACCAGCGCGGCGAGGCATTGAGTGCCCAGGTGGTCGGGACGACCCGCGGCGGCGTGGCGGAAATAGCCGACTTCCTGCGCCTGCAGACGATCAATCGCTACCAGCCCTTGCTCGAGCATCTGGCCCAGGCACAGCTGGTGCACCCCGAGGAGCTGTATCGCCTGTGCCTGGAGATTGCCGGCGACATGGCCACGCTCTCGGCTTCCAATCGACGTCCCTCGAAGTTCCCGGCCTACACGCATGAAGACTTGCGCCTGTCCTTCGAGCCGCTGATCGCGGCCTTGCGCGCCTACCTCAGCGTCGAATCGGTGAGCAACGTGGTCAAGATTCCGGTGGAGCTGCGCCGTGCGAATGCCTGGCTGGCCACCGTGCAGGATGCGAGCCTGTTCGATTCCGCGAGTTTCATCCTGGCGGTGCGGGCCGACGGACCCGCCGAGTCGCTGCGACGCACGTTCGCGCAGCTGGCGACGATCGGACCGGCGGTGCGCGTCAAATACCTGGTCGACAATCATTTGCCGGGCATCGAGCTGGAGCACTTGCCGAACGCGCCGCCGCGCATCCCGTATTTCGCCGGGCATGTGTACTTCGAGCTCAATCGTGCCAATGCGCTGTGGGCCGACATGAAGGGATCGGGCGCCTTCGGCATTTTTGTGCGCGAGGCGTTCCCCAACCTGGCGCTAGAGATGTGGGCCATCCGGGGCTGAACCAGAGACGTTCCAGGAAACCAGCATGGCAGGCGCGGACGACAACGATCCTTTTTCATCCCCGAATCACACGGTGCTGCGGCCACGGCCCGGTGGCGCGAAACGGGCACCACCTGGCCAGCCGCCTGCACACGGCGGCCAGCGGCCGCCGCCCGTTCCGCCTGCGCAGCAGGGGCTGGCGGGCGGATATTCCGATCCACGCGCCGGCATGCCGGGCGCGGCGGCGGGACGCGCACCCTTGCCTGGGTCGATGCCCGCCGGCAAGGGCGCGGCGGTACAGGATTTTCTGGTCACCGCTCGCAACCGCCTGCTGAGTGCGGCCAATCCACTGCTGGTGCTTGGCTCGCAGGTGTCGAGCGCAGTCGTGCAGGCGGATATCGACAACCTGCGCCGCCAAGCGGTGCAGCAGGTGCACGCATTCGAGGAGCGCGCGCGCGCCGAGGGCATTGCGAACGAGGATGTGCTGGCAGGGCGCTACGCTTTGTGCACCTTCGTCGATGCCGCGGTGTTCAACACGCCCTGGGGCGCCGGCAGCAACTGGGCGGGCCAGTCGCTGTTGAGTCTGTTTCACAAGGAGGCCTCGGGCGGCGAGAAATTCTTTGCCGTGCTGGATCGCATTCTGACCAAGCCCGAGCGCTACATCGACCTGATCGAACTGCACTATGTGTGCCTGTTGCTGGGCTTCGAGGGCAAGTATCGGCTCGATCCGCGTGGCGCCGCGCAGCTGGCGCAGTTGCAGGACCACCTGCGGCGGGTCATACGCGGCCAGCGGGCGGTACCCGAGGCGGCGCTCTCGCCGCATTGGCAGGGCGTGGAGGACCGTCGCAATCCCATCGTGCGCTATGTGCCGTGGTGGGTGGTGGGCGCGGTGGCATTCGCCATCCTGGCGGGGACCTGGGCCTATTATCGCGCCAGTCTCGGCGAGCAGGCGCAGCCGATCCATGCCGCGCTGGCCGGCGCCGTCGAGGCGGTGAACTACGAGATGCCGCCCAGCGAGCGGGCGCCGACGCGCCTGAAGCAGTTGCTGGCGACGCCGGAGGAGGCGGGCCTGCTGACGGTCGAGGAAACGGGCGATCGCAGCATCGTCACCTTGCTCTCGCCCGAATTGTTCCGTTCCGCCAGCGCCTCGATTCGCCCCGAATACGAAGCAACCCTGCGCGGCATCGGCATGGCGCTGGACCAGGTGCCGGGGCGCATCGCCGTCATCGGGCACACCGATGATCTGCCGCTGCGATCGCTGCGCTATGCCGACAACTACGAGTTGTCGCGCGAACGCGCCGAGGCGGTATTCCAGATCCTGCAATCGCAGCTGGCCTCGGCCGAGCGTGTGGAGCGCCGCGGCGTGGGCGACAGCCAGCCGCGCTATCTGCCGGCCAATACTCCCGAGAATCGCGCCCGCAACCGGCGCGTCGAGATCATCCACTACGGCGAGCCCCGCCCATGAGCGGCATGGTGAACATGTTCAAACGGCCATGGTTTCTTGCCTTGCTCGGCGTCATCGCCCTGGCGCTGGTGGTCTGGTTCCTGGGGCCGTATCTGGCCTTTGCCGACTACAAGCCCTTCGAGTCGGTGGTCGGCCGGCTGGTGGCGATCATTGTCATCCTGCTGGTGTGGGGGTTGACGATACAACTTCGCCAATTGAAATCATCCAGGGCATCCAAGCAGCTGGTGCAGGACATGAGCGGCCAGCAGGACGCGCCGCCGGTGGCGGGCGCGCAGGCCGCGGGCGCGAGCCAGGATGCCTCGGCGCTGCGCAAGCGCTTCGAGGAGGCGGTCGCCGCGCTGAGCAGGCAGGGCAAGGGAGCAAGCCTGTATTCCTTGCCCTGGTACATCATCATCGGCCCGCCGGGTTCGGGCAAGACGACGGCGCTGGTCAACTCGGGCCTGCGCTTCCCGCTGGCGGACAGCTCGGGCGCACCGGGCGTGGCGGCGGCGATCGGCGGCGTCGGCGGTACGCGCAACTGCGACTGGCTGTTTACCGATGAAGCCATCCTGCTCGATACCGCCGGGCGGTACACGACGCAGGATTCCAATCAACTCGCCGATGGCAGGAGCTGGCTGGAGTTCCTGGGCTTGTTGCGCAAGCATCGCAAACGCCGGCCCATCAACGGCGCATTGCTTGCCATCAGCGTCTCCGACCTGATGTCCTTGTCCGAGCCGGAGCGCCGGCAGCATGCGCGCGCCATGCGCGAACGGTTGGAGGAGCTGCGCAAGCACCTGGGAATACGCTTTCCCGTCTACGTAGTGCTGACCAAGACGGATCTCATTGCCGGCTTCAACGAGTTCTTCGACGATCTGGATGCGGCATCGCGCGCCCAGGTGTGGGGGGTCACGTTCCCCTACGAGCACCAGGATGTGCAGTCGCCGCTGCAGTCGCTGCCGGTGGAGTACGATCTGCTGGTCGGCCGCTTGACCGACCAGGTCGGCGCGCGGATGGCGGCGGAGCGCGATATCGGCCGCCGCGCGTCGATCTATGCCTTCCCGCAGCAGGTGGCGGGCCTGAAGCCGCTGCTGACGCAGATGCTGGATGAGATTTTCGCGGGCGTGACGCAAGAGTCCGGCGTATTGCTGCGTGGCGTCTATTTCACCAGCGGCACCCAGCATGGCACGCCGATCGATCGCATGATGCATTCGCTCGCCAGGACGTTCGGCCTGGGACTCCAAGCCGGGCAGGGCAGCGCCGGGGCGGGCAAGGCGTACTTCATCCAGCGCCTGCTCAAGGAAGTGATTTTCAAGGAGGCGGGCCTGGCGGGGACCAACCGGCGCCTGGAGTTGCAGCGTGCCCTGGTGCAGTCGGCGGCGTACATCGGCATTGCCGCCCTGGCGATCCTGGGCGTGCTGTGGCTGAGTGTGAGCTACCAGCGCAACGGCGCCTATTTGGCGCAAGTCTCGACCGTGGCAACGGCAGTCGAGGCACAGCGCTCCGTGCCGGGGGAACGTGTGGAAGCCTCGATCCCCTGGTTGGACGGTCTGCGCCTGGTGGTGGGGACGGCGGAGCAATACCGCGGCAGCGGCGCGCCTTGGTCGATGCGTGCCGGCTTGTACCAGGGACGCTCGATGGGCAAGGCGACGCGCGATGCCTATCTGAGACAGCTCAATGCTTCGCTGGGGCCGGCCGCGGCAAGACATTTCGAGCAGCGCCTGGCCAGTGCCGCCGCGCAGCCCGACGAACTGTATGAGTTGCTGAAGATTTACCTGATGCTGGGTGAACCGGCGCGCCTGGATCCCGAGCAGATGCGTCTCATCACCCATGCGCAGTGGCAGCAGTTGTTCGCCGGCGATACCGCGCTGGCCTCGGCGGTGGCGATGCATTTCGACGCACTGATCGAGGAGCCGGCACGAGTGCAGGCGGTCGATCTGGATCAGGACTTGATCGCGTCGGCGCGCGCCTCGATCGATGCCGCCTCCATGCCGAGGCTCATGTATGGCAGGCTCAAGCTGGCCTACGCCAATGACGAGGCGCGCAGCATCAATCTGGCCACGGCATTGGGCCTGGGGCGCGAGGGCGTGCTGGTACGGCGCTCCGATGCCCAGTTCAGCCAGCCCTTCCCGGCAATGTATACGCGCGGGGTGTTCGAGGAATACAACGGCACGGGCCGCGCCTTGCTGGCGAAGCAGTTCGGTGAAGAGTTGTGGGTACTGGGCGATCGGGCGCCGCCGCTGACGCAGTTGATCCAGCTGGGCTACCAGGTGGATGCGATCTACGAGGCGGACTACATCCGCGCCTGGGACGGCCTGCTGGCCGATATTGCCGTGCGGCCGGTAGGCAGCCAGGGCGAACTGGCGGACGTGCTCACGGTATTGGCGAGTTCGGCATCGCCGCTGAAGGGACTGGTCAAGTTGGTGGCGGAGCACACCAACCTGACGGCGCGCGCCGCCGCGCAAGGCGATCTGGCCAAGGCGGCGGAGGATCGCGCCGCGGCCTTGCTCGCCAAGGGTGGCGCACTGATGTCCGCGGCCAAGCCGGCGGTGGAACCCGGCTCCCGGGTGACCGAGCATTTCCGTGCGCTGAATGCCTTGGCCGAGAATCCCGCGGCGCTCGATCAGACGCTGGGACGGTTGAGCGAGATGGCGGCCAAGGTACGCGCCGCCACCGGCGGTGTCGACGGTAGCGCAGTCATCGCCGATGCCATGTCGGCGCAGGAAGTGGTGGCGACGGCGAGTACCTTGCCGCCGCCGCTGGGCACGATGATCGGTTCGGTCGTGACCCAGTCGCGATCGGCCATGCAGTCGGTTGCTGCCGGCGATCTGCGCCAGCGCTACCAGACCGACGTCGTGCGGCAGTGCGAGGAGTTGGTCGGTGGCCGCTATCCGTTAACCGCCGGCAGCCCCCACGATGTGTAGATCGCCGACTTCGGGCAGGTATTCGGGCACGGAGGAATCTACGACAACTTCTTCAAGACGGAACTGCAGCCTTTCGTCGATACCTCGCGTGCACGCTGGACGTGGCGCAACAATGCGCCGCCGCTGTCGGGCGCGGCAGCGATGCTGGCGAAGTTCCAGGCGGCCGAACGCATTCGCCAGGTCTTCTTTCGCGCCGGCAGCCAGGCGCCGGAACTGCGTTTCACGCTGACTGCGCAGTCCCTGGACGCGAGTGCCACGAAGTTCACGCTGCTGCTGGACGGGGAAGCGCTGGAGTACCGGCACGATCAGCCGCGGCCGGTGTCCTTCGCCTGGCCGGCGCCCGCTCCAGGCCGCACCGGATTTGCTTTCGAGTTGTCGGGTGCATCCGGGCCGAATGCCGCGTTCCAGGGGCCGTGGGCGGTGCTGCGAATGCTGGACCAGGCGCAGGTGCAGGCGCAGTCGGACGTGCAGTACCTGTACACGTTCGCCGCCGGCGGACAGCAGGCTCGCGTGCAGTTGCTGGCGCAATCGGTGCGCAATCCCTTCGGCCCGGCCAATCCGCTGCGGTTCAGTTGCTCGGGCTGAGGATCCGTCATGAAGGATGCGATGGTTGTGGGCTTCTACGGCAAGCTGCCCAGTCACGGCGACTTTCTGCATCACTGCGTATCGGATCGCTTCGTGGATGCCTGGGATCGCTGGTTGCAGCACGCCTTGGTTGCATCCAAGACGCAGCTGCAGGATCGCTGGCTGCCTACCTACCTGACCAGTCCCGCCTGGCGCTTCGTCTTGTCCAGGGACACGATCGACGGCCATGCCTGGGCGGGTGTGCTGTTGCCCAGTGTCGATCGAGTCGGGCGTTATTTCCCTTTCACGGTGGTGGCGCCTCTGCCGCCGATGTCCGCCTTCCTGGCTGCAAGCGTATTGCATGACTGGTTCCAGTCCGTGGAGCGGCTGGCGTTCGATGCCCTGGAGGCGGAGCTGTTCGATTTGCGCGCTTTCGAGCAGGCGGTCGGTGCCACCGCCCAGCAGGTGGGCGAGCTGCTGGCACCGCACCGTGTCGATGAACGCTCCGGGGGCGAGGCGGCGTTGCGCGCGTCGGTACGCGGCTTCCCGGACGGCGCGCCTTGCTGGCGCTTCGACCTGCAGTCGTTGCACCGGCTCGATCGCAGCCTGAGCGAGGTATTCGGCGCAGTCGTCGCCTCGAGCCTGGAACCGCTGGCCGTGTGGTGGTCCGAAGGGTCGGACCAGGTGGCGCCCAGCTGGCTTTGCACGCGCGGCCTGCCCGAGCCTGGACGTTTCACGGCGATGTTGAGCGGGGACTGGTCGGGCGGCTGGTCGGGTGCGCTGGCGACGCCGGGGGCACACTCTGGCCATCCCTCGCCGCAGCCGGTGTCCACTGATGAGCCGGACGGCGATGCGTTCGGCGGTGAGTCGTTGCCACGGCTGCAGTTGACCTCCGGCTCTCAAACCGACGCCGGCAAGCGGCGGGCATCGAATCAGGATGCCAGCGTGCAGCGTGACGACATCGGTGTCTGGGTCGTTGCCGATGGCATGGGTGGGCATCGCCATGGCGACGTGGCCAGCCGCATGATCGCCGATGCCATTGCCGGCATGAATGCCTGCGGCTCCTTGACCGCGCAGGTGGAGGCGACGCGTAGCGTGTTGTCGGCCGTGAATGCAAGGCTGCGCCGTATGGCCGAACGGGACCCGGAACACTTCGATGCCGGCAGTACGGTGGTCGCGCTGCTGGTGCGCGGCGAGCAGGGAATCGTGCTCTGGGCAGGCGACAGTCGTTTGTATCGCTGGCGTGACGGCGTCCCTGAGCAGCTGACGATCGATCACACGGTGGCCTACGAGCTGGCGCTGCAGGCGGGCAGGGGAGAGGTCGGCGCGGATATGGGCTCGTCCAACGAGATCACGCGCGCCGTCGGCGGCGAGGATGTGCTTGAAATCGATGCCAGGCGGATCGATGTGCGCGCCGGAGATCGCCTGCTGCTATGCAGCGACGGCGTCTACAATGAATTGTCGCTCACGACGCTGGGTGAGGCGATGAGCCGGCCTTCGGCCACCGAGGCTGCCGGTGCGATCCTGGGGGAAATCGGCCGCACGCCGGCGCGTGACAACGCCACGGCGCTGTGTGTCTTTGCACAGTAAAGCCAGCAATGGAGCGCCGTCCGTGGCGCTCGACATCGACCGATGTTTGTGCAACGGAAGCGTCGATTCCGCGGTCCCTGGCACCATGAAATTCTGACAACCCGCTTGGCTTGCGTACGCCTCTACGCACAATGCACACCTGCGCCGCGATTCGATCTGAGCGATGCTGTGGCACGTCAGGGCATCGAGGTCTGTCTGGGCGGGG
>JBEBRC010000048.1:0-16866 GCA_040395055.1 Steroidobacter denitrificans | reverse complement strand
ATGCATGCCGCAATGTCCGCGGATCCATGCCACAACCCTGGTCTGCCACTTGCAGCCGGACGTATGTGCCCTCCGCCAGGCCCGCGATCATGGGATCGGATGCCGAGTGCAGTTCGATACGTCCCAGGGCGACCTCGATGGGTCCGGCGCGAGTTCCATATGCGCGTGCGGCGTTGGCGCCCAGATTCATCACGATCTGGTGGATCTGCGTGGAGTCGGCGTGAAGCATCGGCGTGTCGTCGGCGAACCGGGTTCTGGTTTCGATGCCCGGTGGCAACGTCGCCTGCAGCAGCTGCAGCGTCTCTCGTGTCACGGCCCGCGGATCGAGGACCTCGCGCTTCGGGGGCTCCTGCCGGCTGAAGGTAAGAATCTGGCGTACCAGTTGCGTCGCCCGGCCGCCCGCCTTGCGGATTTCAAGCAGATGAGCGCGCAGCGCCGCGTCGGCCGGCGCTTCCATCAATGCGAGATCCGTATTGCTGGAAATCGCGGCGATGATGTTGTTGAAGTCGTGGGCGATGCCCCCTGCGAGGGTGCCGAGGGACTGCATGCGTCGCGCTTGATGCAGTTGCGCCTCGAGGCGCAAGCGTTCCTCCTCGGCATGCTTGCGGGCAGTCATGTCATGGATCGCGCCGACGATGCTGATGCAGTGTCCCTTCACATCGAACACCGGGCTGATCGTGATCTCTGTGTGCCTGAAGCCAGTGCGAGCCTGGAATCCTTCTTCCCATGAGACTTTCTCGCGCTGTGAAATGGCCTGCGTGTACCGCTCAAGAATGCCGCCCCTGGTGTGCCGGGGCAGCAGGTCGTGGAGCATCTTGCCAAGAACATCGGATTCGTCGCTGCCCGTGAGTTCGACATATGCCTTGTTCACCGACACGAAACGATAATGTCCTGGTGCCTCGACCGATAGATAGAAGATCGCGTCTGCGACGCTGCTGAAGATCGAGGTGCGCAGCTCTTCGCTGGCCTGCACGGCATTTTCCATGCGGCGACGGTCCTGCTCATTGCGGGCAGATTCGACCGCGAACGAAATGTCGGCCGCGAGATTGGTGAGGACATTCATCTCTTCCTCACGGAAATAGTGAGGGCGGTCTGCGTACAGGGCGAATATGCCGATCGTCGTGTCGGCAATCTTGATCGGGAACACGGCACAGGAGCGTAGATTGTGACCGAGTGCGGCAAGCTTGAAGTGAAAGTCCGGGTCGTTGGCGATGTCGTTCGCCACGGAAGGCATGCCAGACCTGACGGTGCGGCCGGCGGGACCGTTGTTTACCCGCTCGTCGGCGAGGTCGATCCAGATCTCATCGACATAGCCGGACGGCTCGCCCCGCCAGATGCTCGGTTCGATGCGCGAGCCACTGGCATCGCACAGGCCGATCCAAGCCAACCTGGCGAGTCCTTGCTCGACGGCAATGCGGCATGCGAAGTCGTACAAGTCATGGGGCGCGCGGACTCTGACGATTGCCTCGTTGACACCACTGGATACCGCATAGAGGCGCGTCAGCTGCTGGGCGCGGGCCTCGCTTCGGCGCAGCGACTGCTCGACCCGGTCGCGAAGGATCGCGATCGATGCCAGGTGCGTCGCATTCAGAACCCACCGTATTTCCTGTGCGCTGGGTCCGCGAAGCTGGCGGTAATACATGGCGAACGTGCCGAGTACCTGCCCGTCCGGGGAGAAGATCGGTGCTGACCAGCAGGCGAGCAGACCATGCGGTATGGCGAGCTGTTTGTATCGGGTCCAGTTGGGGTGGGTGGCAATGTCGCGCACCACGACTTGCTTGCCGGTGTGGGCAGCCATCCCGCAGGAGCCCGCTTCCGGCCCGATCGGCAGGCCATCGATTGCACGGGAGTACTGCAGCGGCAGGCTCGGCGAGGCTCCATGCCGCAGACGCACGGCATTCTCGACCAGGAGTATGGAGCACAGCATGCCGTCCGACTGGCGCTCGACGAGGCGTACGATATCCTCGAGGACCCGGGCCAGGGGAGCGCCGGTTGCGATGCTCTCGAGCACCGATCGTTCGCCGGCACTGAATGAATCGATGGGATTTCGCACGGCGTGTGGGCGCGACAGCGGTGCCGGTGGCGCCGGCACCGCTGTCGCGGGTTCTACGCCGCGTCCGCTTGCGCGTCGGGAGCCGAGCTGCGGATCAGATGGTCGAATGCGCTGAGCGCCGCTTTCGAGCCCTCGCCCATGGCGATGACGATCTGCTTGTATGGGGTCGTCGTCGCGTCGCCTGCGGCAAAGACTCCAGGCAGCGAAGTCTGGCCGCGTGCGTCGACTTCGATTTCGCCGCGGGGACTCAGAGCGATGGTGTCCTTGAGCCAGTCGGTATTGGGCAACAGACCTATCTGTACGAAAACCCCCTCGAGCTCGAGCCGATGCGACTCGTCACTGCCTCGATCGCGATAGGAGAGGCCGCTTACCTTGCCGCCCGCGCCGTGGACTTCGGTCGTCTGCGCGGCAACGATCACTCGCACGTTCGGCAAGCTTCGCAACTTGCGTTGCAGTACGTCGTCGGCGCGCAGCTTGTGATCGAACTCGATCAAGGTGACGTGCGTCACGATGCCCGCCAGATCGATGGCCGCTTCCACGCCGGAATTGCCGCCGCCGATGACGGCGACCCGCTTGCCCTTGAACAGCGGTCCGTCGCAGTGCGGGCAGTAGGCCACGCCGCGGCCTCGATACTCTTGCTCGCCAGGCACGTTCATTTCGCGCCATCGGGCGCCGGTCGCGAGTACCACCGTGCGGCTGCGCAGCGTCGCGCCACTGGCCAGCTCGACGCTGATCAGGCCATCCTCGCCGCGCGCCAGGTGCTGCGCACGCTGCAGGTTCATTATGTCCACGTCATAGGCCTTGACGTGCTCTTCCAGCGCCGCGGCCATCTTCGGTCCGTCCGTTTCCTTGACGGAAATGAAATTCTCGATGGCCATGGTGTCCAGCACCTGGCCGCCAAAGCGTTCGGCAACGACGCCGGTCTTGATGCCCTTGCGTGCGGCATAGATTGCCGTCGCGGCGCCAGCGGGTCCGCCGCCGACAACCAGCACGTCGAACGTATCCTTGGCGTTGAGCTGCTGCGCTTGCCGGGCGCCGGCATTCGAATCCAGTTTGGAGAGGATTTCCGCAATCGTCATGCGGCCTTGCCCGAACGGCTGGCCATTCAGGTAAACCGTGGGCACGGCCATGATCTGGCGCTCCTCGACTTCCTGCTGGAACAGGGCGCCGTCGATCATGGTGCTGCTGACGTTCGGGTTCAGTACTGCCATCAGGTTCAGTGCCTGTACGACATCGGGGCAGTTCTGGCAGCTCAGGGAAATGAAGGTCTCGAACTTGAATTCGCCCGATAGCGATTTGATCTGCTCGATGACGGCGGCATCGGCCTTGGGCGGATGACCGCCAGCCTGCAGCAGTGCCAGTACCAGCGACGTGAACTCATGCCCCATGGGAAGTCCGGCGAAGCGAAGGCTGATGTCGCCGCCCTTGCGATTGACGCTGAACGATGGCTTGCGCTCCGCGTCGTCGACGCGCTGCTCGAGTGTGATGAGCGCCGACAATGAAGTGATGTCCTGCAGCAGGCCCAGCATCTCGCGCGCGGCATCGCTGTCGTCCAGTGACGCCACGATCTCGATCGGCTGCGTCACGCGTTCGAGATAGGTCTGCAATTGTTGGCGGAGTTTATCGTTGAGCATGGTTCACCGTGGAAGCAAGGAAAAACAATGCGATCGCATCCGGAGTCAATCAGGGCGGCCGATGGCCGCCCTGATGTCGATGAGGCAGAGTTAGATCTTGCCGACCAGATCCAGCGAGGGCTCGAGGGTCTTCTCCCCCGGAGTCCACTTGGCCGGGCAGACCTCGTTCGGGTGCGCGGCGACATACTGAGCAGCCTGCACCTTGCGCAGCAGTTCCTTGGCGTCGCGGCCGATTCCCAGGTCATTGATCTCGGCGATCTTGATCACGCCTTCCGGGTTGACCACGAAGGTGCCGCGAAGCGCCGAACCTTCCTCCTCGATCAGCACGCCGAAGTTACGGCTGATTTCCTGCGTACGGTCGGCGAGCATCGGGTATTGGATCTTCTTGATCGTCTCGGATGCGTCGTGCCACGCCTTATGGGTGAAGTGGGTATCCGTAGACACGCTGTACACTTCCACACCCAGCTTCTGGAACTGCGGATACAGGTCCGCGACGTCGCCGAGCTCGGTCGGGCAGACGAAGGTGAAGTCGGCCGGATAAAAGAAGAATATCGACCACTTGCCCTTCAGATCGGCATCCGAAACGGATACGAATTCACCATTGTGGTAGGCAGTGGTCTTGAAGGGCTTGATAGCCGTATTGATCAAAGAACTCATCTGATGGGATCTCCATTGGTTGTCATGACAGTGCTTGAAGTACGTCTCCAGGCCACGGGTACTACCATAGGCCCGGATTGCCGTATCGGCTAGTCGATGGTTTCTTTCTTATCGATAGGCATTCTCTATGAGAGTGCGCGCACCGACTCGCCGGGAAACGCAATCGCAGCGGTAGACGCGGCTCGCGGGACGGCATCACCGCAGGCTACGTGGTTGGGGCGCAACGTCCAAACTCAAGCCAGACGCAAGCCGCCCATGGCGATTGCTGGCAGATCCACGACAAATATCGAGGGCGGCTGTCTTGGCGAGGATTCTCGCTGAGGAACCCTCGTTATTGAAGTATTCATGCAAGGTTTCCCCAGCCCGATTTCAGCGTGAAGTCTGGCCGGGCAAGTCGTCGGTTTCGCCAGGGTGCAGGCCTTGTTCGATGTTGGCAAATCTGCAAGCCTATGGTTCTGGGACAAAAACCCTAAAGAATCATCCAACCGACGAGGTTAATGCATGAATATGACCACCAGAGCATCGATGCTCGCGATCCCCTTACTGGCGATGAGCATGTCGGGCGCGGCGCAATCGCCGCCTGCCGACAATGCAGCCAGCCAACAGACCTTCGTGCAGGCCGGGAGAATTCTCGCCGATCCGGCCAACGGTCGGGTGGAGCGCGACAAGACGATCGTGATCGCCAATGGCAGGATCGTCGAGGTCCGCGATGGTTTCCATAGCAGTCCCGAGGGTGCTGCAAGAACCGTTGACCTGCGTGACAGCTTTGTCTTGCCGGGCCTGATCGACAGCCACGTGCACATCACGTCCGAGAGCGGCCCCTCGGCCCAGCTCGACTCGATGAAAAAGACCGCTGCCGACCTGACGATGGATGGCGCGCTCTATGGGCGGCGCACCCTGGAGGCCGGATTCACCACGATCGCGGATCTTGGCGGCGACCCGGAGGCCACGTTTGCGCTGCGCGACGCCATCGAAGCCGGCAAGATCGTAGGGCCGCGCATCATTGCCGCCGGTGGTGTGGGCGCGCACGGCGGACATGGCGATGTTCATGGTTTCCGACCGGAGATCATGCAGCTGTTCGCCAGGCCGGGTCTGTGCGCGGGGGCGGATGATTGTCGCCGCGCAGTCCGGCAAGCCGTCCAGCGCGGCGCCGACGTGATCAAGATTGCTGCCACGGGCGGGGTCATGTCGAACACCGCCGCGGGAGTGGGGCAGCAGATCCAGGATGATGAACTGCTTGCCATCGTCACCACGGCCCATAGCCTGGGGCGGCGGGTCGTCTGCCATGCGCACGGTACCGACGGCGTCAATGCGGCGCTGCGTGCCGGCGTGGACTCGATCGAGCATGGCACTTACCTGGACGCGGATTCGATCCGTCTCATGAAGGCGAGCGGCGCCTACCTGGTGCCGACTTTGCTGGCCGGCGCCACCGTGGCCGAGCAGGCAAAGACCGCGCCCTGGATGCCGGAGAACGTTCGCAAGAAAGCAGCGGAAGTGGGACCGAACATGATCTCCATGGCACGCCGCGCGCGCGAAGGTGGCGTGAAGGTAGCTTTCGGCACCGACTCGGGTGTCTCGGTGCACGGTGAGAACGCACGTGAATTCGGGCTCATGATCTCGGCGGGTTTCTCGCCCCTGGATGCGATCCGTTCCGCCACAGTGTGGGGCGCGGCCCATAATCGGCTGGCCGACGAGATCGGTACCCTGGCTCCAGGCAAAGCCGCCGATATCATCGCCGTCAAGGGCGATCCTCTGCAGGACATCACCGAACTCGAGCGTGTGAGCTTCGTGATGAAGGGCGGGCTGGTCGCCAAGCAATAGCCGAAGCATCGAAACCATGGACCGTCGAGGGCCACGTACCGTGCGGCCCTCGGCGGAGCTCAGCCGGGATCGGACTGCGGCAGCGGGCTCGGTCGACTCCTACGGCAGGTAGAGCGGCCGGAGGCGGCCTGATTCCTCGCGCATGCCATGCCGGAAGAACAGCTCGTGCGCGGCGCTGAAGGATGCGCCTCGGCCCCGATTGCTCAAAGCTTGTGAGTGCACAGTAGAAGACTGGTTTCGGTCTGGCTGATCCCTGGAATCAGGCGGATTCTGCTGAGTACGCGATCGAATGCTTCCAGGCTATCCGCGCGCAACTCGGCCACGATGTCCCAGCGACCATTGGTGCTGTACAGCGCACCGACGGCCGGGTCGCCTCGCAATGCCTTGATGATCGCTTCGGAGCGGTTGCCTTCCACGCCCAGGGTCATCAATGCTCGTATGCGCTGTTCGTCGACCTGCGGCCGCAGGCGCAGCGTATAGCCGACGATCGTACCGTCGGCTTCCAGCCGAGCCAGGCGATTCTGCACCGTACTGCGCGCTACCCGCAGCGTCTTGGCGAGCGAAACCACGGGCGTACGCGCATTGTCGCGCAACAGAGCAATCAGCTGGCGGTCGATGTCATCCATGGGAGTGCTGGCAGGCCGGTACACGGCATTTTAGGCAAATCGCCAAAAAATGTGGGCAGTTTGATCGATCAGTCGCGATTTCGAGCAGCCTATCCGCTAGGAATGGGCGCGGTTTGCCAGGACACTGGGATAATGACACTTAAGATAGCGAGCGGGATCGGAACGTGGGAAGGAGTGGTTGATGAATGAAGGACGGGTGGTCGCATTGATCGGGGCGCCAACGGACGTCGGCGCCGGCGACCGTGGTGCGTCGATGGGGCCTGAGGCGCTGCGGGTTGCCGGGCTCCAGGCGGCGCTTGCCAGTCGCAGATTCGATGTTGTGGATCGCGGCAATCTCAACGGCCCGAGCAATCCCTGGCAACCGCCTGTGGGCGGCTACCGGCACTTGGCGCAAGCCGCGCAATGGAATCGCCTGGTGCACGATGCGGTCTATGCCGAGCTGCGACAAGCTCACCTGCCCGTGCTACTGGGCGGCGATCACTGCCTGGGCATTGGCTCGATCAGCGCCGTCGCACGTCATTGCCGCGAGACGCAGCGCAAACTGCGGATACTGTGGCTGGACGCGCATACGGATTTCAATACCAGCGACCTTTCACCCAGCGGCAATATCCATGGCATGCCGGTCGCTTGCCTGTGCGGGTTCGGGCCGCAGGAACTGTTGCAGATCGGCGGGCAGGCACCCGCCATCCATCCGAGCTGGATGCGCCAGATAGGGATCCGCAGCGTCGATTCGGATGAGAAGCGATTTGTGCACGAGCAGGGCCTGGAAGTCTTCGACATGCGCTTTATCGATGAAATAGGCATGCGAGGTACGATGGAGCTTGCGCTGGCGAACCTGGATGCGCAGACGCATCTGCATGTGAGCTTCGATGTCGACTTCCTGGATCCGGACATTGCGCCGGGAGTCGGGACGACGGTGCCGGGTGGACCGACTTATCGTGAAGCGCAATTGTGCATGGAAATGATCGCCGACACAGGCCGGCTTGGCTCACTCGATGTCATGGAGCTCAATCCGGCGTTCGACGTGCGCAACCGGACCGCGATATTGGCCGTGGATCTGATCGAATCCCTGTTTGGCAAAAGTACGCTGATGCGCATGCCGTCCGCTCAGTGATGGGGCGGCGCGTGGCTGGAGTGGGAATGCGACGATGCGTCCCCTGAGGAATGCGTGGAGGATTGAAGCGCGGCGACTATCATCCAGGCGCCGAACATCAGCAACAGCACACCGCTGAGCAGCCGCGGCCAGCGTTGTGACAGCCAGGCATGCAGCTGGGCGGCAAACAAGCTGCTGCCGAGCATCGATGGCAGGGTGCCGACGCCGAAGGCGATCATGATCAGCGCTCCGTTTGCAGCCGTTCCACTCAATGCGGCGAACATCAGCATCGAGTAGACCAGTCCGCAGGGCAGCCACCCCCACATCAGCCCCAGCAGCAGCGAGCGACTCGCGCCCCGCGAACTGGCAGCTTGCCGGGCAACCGGCTGCAGGCGACGCCAGAATCGTGCCCCAAGCACGTCCAGCCAACCCAGGGTGTTCCATGCGAACAAGATGCGGGCGGCCACCAGCATCAGCAGTACGCCACTGGCGACACGCAAGCCGACGGCCAGTCGCGACAAGTCGAGCGCGGCCTGTACGCCGGCGCCAAACAGCCCGCAAAGCGCGCCGGCAAGCGAGTACCCGGCGATGCGCCCAAGATGATAGCCAAGTGCGTTGTACAGTGCGCCGCCGCCGCTCGTGCGGGCGCGCATGCCCAGCGCGCCTGCGAGGCCGCCGCACATCGCGAAGCAGTGTGCACTGCCGGAAAGCCCCGCGATCAATGCCGCCCAGAGACTAATCGCCACGCTTCACCGCTTCACGGCACTTCAGCGGCACATCAGGGAGCGGGACTTGCGCTTCAGGGAGCCGGACTTGAGTTATGGGCATTTGCGATGCGCATGAGGGGGCCGGCGAGCGGGCGGCATATGACAAAGCAATAACTCCATAACTCACGTCCGGCTCCGCCAGCGCCGCCGCTGCGATGTACCGCCGCCGTCCCCAGGCAAATAAGTCCATAACTCAAGTCCGGCTCCCGCGGCAGGCTCCGCGGCACCCGCGGCACCGCCTGCTAGTCGCGCAGCACGTCCCAGCTGGGCGCGTCCAGATCATCGAATTGGCCATTGCTGACCGCCCAGAAAAAGGCCCAGCCGGCCAGTACCAGCAGTGCGAGGCCGAGAGGGACCATTACGTACAGTATGTTCATGCCACTTGGCTCGGTTGGGCGGCGGCCGGGCTGGCCGGTAGCGGACGCAGGCGGAAGCCGGGATTTCCTGGCCTGTCCGCTCGCCGGGGCAGCAGGCGCAAGGCGTTCAGGACGACGCCGACCGAACTGATCGACATTCCCAGGGCTGCCAGCCACGGCGGAATGAATCCCAGCGCGGCCAGCGGCAGCGAGCCCAGATTATAGCCTGCTGCCCAGACCAGATTCTGGCGTGCGATACGCAGTGTACGACGAGCCAATGCAACTGCTTCGGGCACTGCCTGGATCCGATCGTTCATGAGCAGCATATCCGCGCCTACCTGAGCCAGCGCCGCGCCGCGCCCCATGGCGATCGAGACATCTGCCGCTGCCAGGACCGGTGCATCGTTGACGCCGTCGCCGATCATGGCGACACGCCGCCCTGTGGCCTGCATCGCCTGAACCTCGGCCAGCTTGTGCGCCGGCGAGCAGCGCGCGGAAAACTCCGCGATGCCGCAGCGAGCCGCGATCGCGGCCACCGCGTCATGGCTGTCGCCGCTGAGGATGCGGCTTGAAATACCCATCCCGCGCAGCATGGCAACCGTGGCCGCGGCATCGCTGCGCAGTACATCGCGTAGTTCGAACACGGCAAGCTCCCGTGTCTCATCGCCCAGCGAGACCTCGGTTCCCAGGAAATCCTCGGCGTGCGATGCACGGCGATCCTGGCCGCCCGGCCCAGTGGCTGCCGCCGGCGGGCGGCGGCATCGATCGCCGTCCCCAGGCGCATCGCTCGCCGCCGCGGCCTGGCCGGCCTCGACGGCGTTTCCCGCGCCGGATGTGCCGCTATTTTCCCCGCTTGCGGCAGGCGAGGCCGCTCCCCGCAACTGTGCGACGAACTGCGGGGTACCGATGCGATAGCGACGTCCGCGCACGATACCTTCCACCCCCGACCCGGCGACGGTTCGCACGTCGCAGGCCGGCTCCAGCGGTTCGGCCTGGGCGAAGGCCCGGGCCAGGGGATGTTCCGAGGCCAGCTCCAGGGCGGCCGCGATTTGCCGGCAACGGTGCTCATCCTGGTCCGCCAGCGTCCTGCATCCGGTGAGACGCAGGTCGGCCGACGTCAAGGTGCCCGTCTTGTCGAACACGACGGCGTCGATGCGAGCGAGTGCTTCCAGGGTGTCGGGCCTGGTGACGAGCAGGCCTTGGCGTGCGAGTTGCGCGGTCGCCGCCGACAGTGCAGCCGGGGTTGCGATCGCGAACGCGCACGGGCAGGCGACCACCAGCACGGCCAGTGTCGCCTCGAACGCCCGCGCCGGGTCCACCACCAGCCAAGCCGAGCAGGTCAGGCCCGCGCCCCACAGCACATAGCGCAGAAATCTCGCCGCGGCGGCATCGGCGGCCTTGGACATCGCCGGTTTCTGCGCCTGGGCGCGGCGCAACAGCGAAACCACATGAGACAACACGGTGCCGGCCGCGATGTCGGTGGCGCGCAGGCGGATCGGATCCTGGACGTTCAGCGTGCCCGCCGACAGCCGCTCGCCGGCATGACGGCGCACCGGCTTCGACTCGCCAGTCAGCATCGCCTCATCGAGGTGCGCCTCGGCATCCATCAGCTCGCCATCGACCGGCAGGATTTCCCCCGTGCGCACCAGCACGACGTCGCCGCGAGCAAGCGCCGACACCGGGACATCGCGCACGCTGCCCTGATCCCACTTGTGAGCGAAGGCGGGCAGCTGCCGTGCAAGCGCGTCCGTGACGCCGGTCGTGCGATGACGCACGCTCATTTGTACGAAGCGCCCGAGGGTCAGAAAGAACACGAACATCGTCACCGAGTCGAAATACACCTCGCCGCTGCCTCGAAACGTATTCCACACGCTGGCGACGTAGGCCAGTACCAGCGCAGCGCTGACCGGCACATCCATGCCGACGGTGCGCAGGCGCAGGCTGTTCCAGGCGCCGGCGAAGACCGGTGCGCCGGCGTAGAACATGACGGGCGTGGCAACGAGCAGGCTGGCGACGCGAAACAAGGCCAGGAGTCCGGCGTCCATGACCTCGCCGGCAATCTCTGCCGCGTACACCGATACGGCGAACATCATCACCTGCATCATGCCGAAGCCCGCCACCGCCAGGCGCTTGAGGGCTGCGCGCTGCTCCTGCTGTTGCAGTTGGATCAGGCTGGCGTCATTCAGGGCGTGGGGAGGGTAACCGAGCTGCGCCACGGCACGCATGATGTCGGCCAGGTCGAGCCGCGAGCGGTCCCAGGCAACGTGTGCGCGGCCGGTCGCCGCGTTGGCCGTCGCTTCCCGCACGCCCTCGGTGCTGCGCAGTACTTGCTCGACGAGCCAGCTGCAGGCGGAGCAGCGCAGACCATCGACCAGCAAGGTCACGGAATCCGTCTCGCCTGTCCGCTGCACGAATTGCGATGCAACCTCCGCCATCGCATAGCCGGCCCAGATATCCGGTTCCAGCGCAGCTTCATCCGGCCGAGCAGCCGGGCTTTTGCGATAGCGATAGAAATCGATCAGTCCCGCGCCGGCAATCAGCTCCGCCACCGCCAGGCAGCCGTTGCAGCATACGGGTTGGCTGTGGCCGTCGATGGCAACGCTGAGCGAGGAGCCGCGCAAGGGCTCGCCGCAATGGAAGCACGCGCTCGCTGCGCTCACTCGATTTCCCGTCCGCCGCCGATATTCGTGGCTGCACGCTCGCGCCTGCAGGCTGCGCGTCCCGCTTCCGAGTCGAACGCTTTGGTCGAAGCGCTGTCAATCACGGGTTCTCCAGCCCCTCGAACCAGAGGCGCCTGTGTGGCTGAGTGCCTGTCGCCGATCGCATGAACGCCTCGCGATGAGCGGATGCCGCGCAGTCATCGCGTTGCGGCCGCGCAGCCAAAAAACTTACTGCAGCGGGCGTCGGCACACGACGCCCGGCCACGGCGAATGATACCCCAGCGGCGTGTTTTTCTGCTTAAGGGGACCCCGAGAAGGGCTGCGCACCAGCACTCACATCGATCGTTCAGGCGATCGCGTAGCCGGCGCTCAGGGTTTCCTGCGCTCAGTGCTTGCTATCGGGCATGAGTGCCGTGCGGCAGGCTGGTGCCGGCGGCTGGGCGTGCGGCGCTCGTGCTCGCCGGCAGCGCCGTGTCGTCCATTCCGACGGCGGGCGAGGGCGGATGCGCCCGTGGCCACCACGCGTTACCCTGCGTTGGCATGTGGCACCGGATGTTCATGAATGATCCGCACCAACGTACTCATCGACGCACTGCTCGAACCCGAGCGTTACCCACATCCGGTGACCACGGTGACTCTCAGGCAAACTCACCTGTCGTGGGTGCTGCTCGCCGGGGAGTTCGCCTACAAGATCAAGAAGCCGGTACGCCTGGATTTCGTCGATTTCTCCAGTCTGGAGCGGCGCAAGCACTACTGTGAAGAAGAGCTGCGCCTGAATCGGCGCTTTGCACCGGCCCTGTACCTCGATGTCGTGCCGATCCGCGGCTCGGCCGGGCAACCGACGTTCGAGGGCGATACGCCGCCGCAGGAATATGCGGTCAGGCTGCACCGATTCGCGGCGGATCAGGAGCTGGGTTCCCTGTTGGAGCGCGATGCGATCACCGCCGAAGAGTTGAACGCCTTCGGATGCAGGCTGGCGCAGCTCCATGCGGCCTGTCCCCCCCATGCCATGCCTGGCGCCGCGGCGCGCAGCCTCGGCGTCGTGCGCGCCAATCTTGGCCAGTTGCAGGCAACGATGAGTGCGCCCGCCGACACCGACTCCGACCCCGACGCAGACACAGGCGCCGCCACCGGCGCGCAGGCCGACGTGCTGGCCAGCCTGTCGTCATGGTTGTCGCGGCAAGGCCGCGTGTGCGCGCCGCAGGTGGAGCAGCGGGGGCTGGCAGGTTGGATCCGGGAATGCCACGGCGACCTGCACGCCGGGAACATCGTGCGCTTCGCTGGAACATTGACCGCGTTCGATTGCCTGGAGTTCGACGTGGCATTGCGCCGTATCGATGTGCTGGATGATGCGGCGTTCCTGGTCATGGATTTGCTTGCGCGCAAGCACCGCGGATTGGCCTACGCATTCCTGAACGGTTGGCTGGAGGTTGGCGGCGACTACGCGGCGGCCGGCATGCTGCGCTTTTTCATGGTGCATCGCGCATTGGTGCGAGCCAAGGTGCAATGGCTGGGCGGCGCCCGCGAGGAATCCAAACGGTATCTGCATACGGCACTTTCCTTGACGCAAGCGGCGGCCCCGCCGGCGCTGATCCTGACCTGCGGCCTGTCGGGATCGGGAAAGACCTGGCTGAGCGATCGTCTGGTGGCGCAGGTCGGCGCGATCCGGATTCGCTCCGATGTGGAGCGAAAACGCCTGGCGGGACTGCGCGCCGGCCAGGCGTCGGGATCGCCGCCGGGCGAGGGCATCTACTCGCCCGAATTCAATGCCCGGGTGTATGCGCACCTGCTCGATCGCAGCGCTGCGCTGCTGGCCGCCGGCGAGAACGTCATCGTCGATGCCGCGTTCCTGAAACAGGCTGAGCGGCGCAAATTCATGAATCTGGCGCGGGATGCGGCCGCGCCGGTCGCTATCCTGCACTGCGTCGGCACGCTGCAGGAATTGAGCAAGCGGCTGTTGCACCGCCAGCGAAGCGGCCACGACGCGTCCGAAGCCGACGCAGCCGTGATGCGGCGGCAGGTCGATTCATGGGAGTCCTTGACCGAGCACGAGCGCTCGGTGGCCATCGAAGTCGACACCGCGGACGCGCAGGCCGTATTGCGGGCGATCGCCGCCACGCGGCGGCTGTTCGCGCTGGAGCATTCGTCCGCTACGAGCGGGACCGACATGGCCGGGACCGCCGCGTCCACCCCGGCTCCGGCCGCACCGCCGCCCGTGCGACGCTGACTTTAGCGAAACGCCGCGGCGAATACGCCCAGCGGATGGTGCGCGCGGGCGATGCTGATGATGCAGGCATAGGTGGCCAGGGCCGCCAGCCAGCATCCCAGGCGGACCGCCGCTGTACGGCCTCGCTTGAGGGCGTAGCTGCCCAGCACGATGTAAACCACCAGCAGCAGTACCTTGGCAGTCAGCCAGCCCTGTACGAATGGATACTGGTGCAAGGTGACGCACAGCGCCAGAGCGGCGGCCAGCAGCACGGTATCGATCGCATAGCTCAGGTAGCGCAGCGGTGCGGCCATCGCCCAACGGGCGCCGACCTGTCGCGCAGCGCCGCGGACCAGGAAAAGCCCCCCGCTGGCGAACACGGCGGCGATGTGCACCCAGCGGATCTGCGAATAGAATTCGATCATCGGCCAGCGTTCGGATGGATGGATTCAGCCTGGCCTGCCATCGCTGCGGGGTGTGGCATAGATCCAGGCGGAGCGCAGCACCCAGGGCAGGAAGGCGATGACCCAGCCGACGCCGGCGATGGCTTGCCATGCCAGATTGTCCGGCAGTATTTCGGCCAGCACGCGGATCACTGCGACGCACTGGAGCAGCAGGAACGCAAAGCCCGCGACCCGCCCCAGGACCAGCGGCCGTCCGGAATGCCCCTGCGTGACGCGCGTGACCATGGCCACCAGCAGACTGCCGAAATAGCCGACGAACAGCGCATGCGCGGGTGCTCGTCCCAATACGAACTCGCCGCCGACGCTGAACCACAGGCTTTGCGTCGCGTACAAGGCGAATGCGACAGGCAGCCAGGCGAAGCCGACGAACAATACGCGCAGCAAGGGCGGCATGGGCCTTGCCCTGGGCCACCATTGCCACAATAGCCAGCCGCTGAGTGCCGCCAGCGGCAGGTCGACGCACCACAACCAAATGTAGCCATGCCGAAGTTCCAGCCACACGTGTGCCAGCATCAATGCCCATGCGAGTGCCAATGCCCACATCGGGCGTACGCTGCGATAGCCCTGGAGCGCGGCCCCGGCGAAGAACGGAATCATGCGATGGCATACCGTGAAGAAGATCGGCAGCAGCACCGCCATCGTGCCGATCTTGATGGCAGCGAACATCAGCCGCGCATCGAGCTGATACAGAAAGACGTTGTAGAGCGCCAGGCCGAGCAAACCGAAGCCGAGGGCGAACGCGCAGCTGACGGCATGCCAGGTGCGTCCATGGTCCAGATAAACCAGCCGCAGCAGGAACGCGGTTCCGATCGCCCAGCCAGCCAGGGTGAGCAGCGCACCCGCCTGCAGCAGCAGCATCCCGCCAGCGAGGCTGCCTATCGTCAACGCCTGGCCGCCGAGCAGCCCCAGGCCGACGGGCACATAGTGGCGCCGACCCAGCGGCGGCAAGTCCATCCAGCGCGGAAACACCGTCAGCAGGAAGCCAAACATGAACGAGGGCAACACCTGGTATTGCATCAGGATCGCATGCATCCAGCCCGCCGGCACCGCCGGCTGAGTCACCCCATAGAGCTGCCAACGCATCCCCACCAGCCACAATGCCCACCAGCTCATCGCCAGCAGTACATTCGTGGCGCCTACGAAAAACAGCAGGCGATGCGGAGCCGCGGCCAGCTGGCGCAGCACCTTCGCCGGGACGGAAAGCGAGGCGGCATCGACTGACATCAGTCACTCCTGGGTGAATGGACCTGGGTGAATGGATACCTCGCGTGCCTGTCGAGCGGCGCGGACGCATAGACGCGCGACAGACATGGTGCCGCCGCGGCGGCGATTGTGCCTTGATCCAGATCAACTGACACCCCGGCCACTTGCAGCGAGCCGCCATGCCGGCGGATGCCCGCTGCCGGTCTCATTGGCGCAAAACGCTGCGTGCCAGGATTTCCAGTCGCGACAGGTCGCGCAGTTCGATCTGACGCCGCTGGACGCTGATCAAGCCCTCATCCTGGAAGCGGCGGAATACGCGACTGACGGTTTCCGAGGCGAGGCGAAGATAATTGGCGATGTCGGTGCGGGTCATCATCAACTGGAAGCGCCTGGCATGGAAACCGGGTGCGGCGTAGCGTCGGGAAAGTTCGAGCAGGAAGGCTGCCATGCGCTCGTCGGCGGAATAATTGCCGGCCAGCAATGTCGCCTTGCCGATGTCTTGGCTGAGCAGTCGGAACAACTGCTGCTGCAGGCCTGGCATGCGAGTGGCGAGGGCGGCGATATTCGGAAACGAGAAGCGGCACAGATGCACGCAATCCAGCGCCACGGCGTTGCAGGGGAAGCGAGCCCGCGAGATGGCGCTCAGGCCGATGACCTCGCCAGGCAGAAAGAATCCTTGCACTTGCTCGCGGCCGTCGGCATCGACGACGTAGGTCTTGACAGCCCCGGCGCGCACGGCGGCGATGGCGGTGAACGCGTCGCCCTCGCGAAACAGATGCTCGCCTTCCTGGAAGGGGCCGATATGCTCCACCAGTACGTGCAGGTCGCGCAGGCCGCTCTTGTCGTAGCCGCTTCCCAGGCAGGCAGCGGAGAAAGCGCAAGTGCTGCAGAAATTGTACTCATCGCCATCCTCGGCGATCGGCGCGCTCGACAACGGATCAGGCAGGTCGTTCATCGGCTGTTGATGGCGAAAATCGCCGCATGCCCATGCCCATGCCAGTGCGCCGCCAGGCGCCAAGTCCGGCGTACCACCGCGTGTGGATCAGGCGTCAAACATGCTGCAAGGCGGCGCTGGCGCAAGCCTGGGTAAGATATCGATCGAAACACCCGGCAATGATACGCAACCCGAGCCGGGTGCGCCGGAATGCATGCAGGTCGAACCCACGGCCGGTTCCCGCCATACAGCCGCCCCGCGGTGAATACCAAATACCTTACGGCGAATTCGCATGGCGCAACCGCATCGCATCTGGTCTGCTAGCCAGCACGCGACTGTTGATTCATCGATTCCCCCATTTACCCTCCGGCGCGATCTGGAGGGTGTTTTTT
>JBEBRC010000047.1:0-17141 GCA_040395055.1 Steroidobacter denitrificans | reverse complement strand
TCCGCGTGCGCACGACGCGACCAAACAATGCGCACGCGTCAGTCCGAGCGCGACTTCGACTTCTGATTCGCAGCGGCAATGCGCTTTTCAAGAGCGGCGCGGCGCTTGGCCCAGTGCGCGTCATGCGCGCGCTCGGTGAGCACATCGCCTGCGCCCAAATCGTGCAATCCGGCTTCCACCTGAGCTCGGAACCACTGGTCATGTACAGCGGCCTGGTGTGCCCGCGTCAGTCGTTCGGCGGCATCGGCCCGCGTTTTGCGCATCGGACTGTCAGCCGTGTGGTGGCTCGCATCAATCTGGTCGATCAGTGCGACGCCCAGTTCATCCTTCATGAACGAGACACATCGATCGAGTGACCGCCACACACGCACGTCCTTCGACCGTTGCGCCGTGAGCGCCCTTTGGGTTGAACCCAGCTTCAGAACGACGGACCAGCCCCCGGCCCGACCAACGATTGAGGCGCCATGAATAGCCCGAGCTTGAATGAGCTGCTTCGCCATTGCGGTATCGATGGTATCGGGCCACATAATATCAATGCATATTTAACAATAGATTTCATGCGTTCTCTTATAGAACACATCACGGAGCAATCGTTCCCCCAGCAGATTGTATTTACGTGATCCCTGCGGGCTCAGTCTCCCGCAAGCCGTCGGCGGCGGCCCCAACTTCGTATCGCACCTACGCGGCGTGGATTGAAGGCGCAGCGGAGGTGGATGTCGAGCGATCCAGCGATCGGTGTAGACGCGCCGGGTATCCGCTGTTCGACCTGTGGAGCGGGGACATTCGGGTCAGCGATTTTGGAGAGCCAAGATCCGCCGCTTCCATTTCAAATTCTGGCAGCAGATCTGCCAGCAGAAACGGCTTCTGCCAATCTTATGTGGCTGCGCTTGATCCACGCCCAACAGCGCTCAAGCTACCTAACTCATTGCTTCAACGAAGAAAACCTGAGCCAGGCGAGTTCGGGAAATTGGCTGGGGCGGAAGGATTCGAACCTCCGAATGGCGGGATCAAAACCCGCTGCCTTACCACTTGGCGACGCCCCAACGCTAGCGAACGAGTGCAGGATGATCGAACATCGGCGAGCGATTCAGGCCACGCACGACATACCCGGTCCAGCGCGCCGGCAGCCGCGCCAGGGCCGCGCGCGCGGCGCACGCATCGGGCATGGCGGCGAACACGCAAGCGCCGGTTCCGGTCAGTCTCGCATCCCCAAAATCTTCAAGCCAATCAAGCGCTTCAGCTACCTCGGGGTAGCCTCGGCGTACGCTGGGAACGCAATCGTTGCGGCCAGCCCCTGCGAGGAAGGCGCGTATTGTCGTGAGCGGGGAATTGCGTGTCAATTCAGGGTCCTGAAAGACGGACGCCGTACTCACCCGTGCCTGCGGTTTTACCAGCAGATATACGCTTTCCGGGAAATCGACCGGCGTCAGGCGTTCCCCGATCCCCTCCACCCAGGCGGCATGGCCGCGCACGAAGACCGGCACGTCCGCCCCCAAAGTCAGCCCCAGCTCAACCAGCCGCGGCACGCTCAGCCCGAGCTGCCACAGCTGGTTCAACGCCACCAGCACCGTCGCCGCATCGGAGCTGCCGCCGCCCAAGCCCGCCTGCAGCGGAATACGCTTCAGTAGCTCGATTCCCACCCCGCAAGGCGCCTGGAAGCGCGCCGCCAGCAAACGGGCGGCACGCACCACGAGGTCCTCGTCGGCGGGAATCCCGGTGGGTCCGGCAATGCGCTCGATGGTCCCGGCCGCGCGCCGATGGAACCGCAGCTCATCGCACAAATCGATGAACTGGATCGCCGACTGCAGCAGGTGATAGCCGTCGGCGCGGCGCCCGACGATGTGCAGGCATAGGTTGAGCTTGGCGGGCGCCAGCCAGGGCCCGGCCGGCGCGCTGGATTCTCCCTCGAATCCCGCGCCCGCCTGCGCGCCGCTCATTGGCCCAGGCGCCACTGGTCGATCACGATACGCACTTGCGCCTCGCCATTCGAAGCGCGGATTCTCACCGGCACGCGCACCCCGGGCTGGGTCGAGTAGCGCTGGTAATCGATCCGCCAGCCGTCCTGGTCCAGCGACCTGGTATCCGCGCCCTGGTCGGTGTGCCAACGGTGCTCGCCGGGTGCCGCCAACCCCAGCATCCAATAACGCAGGTTGCCAGCCGGCACCGGCGCGCCCAGCCGCGCCTCCAGTTCGTACCAGGCTGCATTCGATTCCAGCACCCGCCCATCGCCGGTTTCCAGCTTCAGCTCGGGCCGGGAGGCATCCCCGCTCAGCTGCAGGTGCACGCTGCCCAGGCCGATCGGACCACGGATCTGGACCTCCGCCTGGTCACCACGCTGCTGCCAGTCGAATGACCCGGAGCCGCCGCGCTCGGGACCGGAAACGCCCAGCCGCCCGCGTGCCTGCCAACGATCCAGATCCGCCAGATCCGCAGGCAGCGGCGCGCTCGGACGCGCGGGCAGGCCGGCGCAACCCGCCATCAGTGCCAGCAGCAGCGCCGCACACAGAACGGATCCTATTTGCCGCCGCATGGGGCTGGTCTCAGTCGAGCTTCTGCAGTCGCTGCTTGAGCTCGGCGTTGTCGGGGTAGCGCTCGCTGGCCTTGAGCCACACCTCACGCGCCTCCTGCTTGCGATCCAGCGCCAGCAGCACCTCGCCCAGGTGCAAGTCGACCTCCGGATCGCTGATGCGCTGGCTGGCATGCTCCAGGTAGTCGAGCGCCTCGCGATGGCGGCCGACCCGATACAGGGCCCAACCCATGCTATCGAGCACCGCGCCATTGTCCGGCGTCTGCGCCAAGGCGCTTTCGATCAGCGCCAGCCCTTCCTTGTGCTGCCTGGTGCGGTCCACCAGCGTGTAGCCCAGGGCGTTCTGCGCCGTGGGATCGCCTGGCCGGTCCGCAACGATCCGGCGCAGCAAGGCGATGGTGTCGTTGACCTTGCCGGCTTCCTCCAGCTGGAACACCTGTGCGAAGCGCAGCTCGATGGAGTCCGGATACTCTTGCAAGGCGCTGTCCAGTATCGCCAGCCCTCCGGCAACGTCGCCGTTGTTGGCCCGCAGCGTGGCCTGCGCCGCGATGGCATCGATCCGGTATTGCGGCCGAGTCGTTACGAACTCCTCCAGGTGCGACACGGCGGCGTCCAGCCCCTGGTGCTGGGCCTTCAGGCGCGCCGCACGCATTTGGGCCGCCATGGCCAGCTCGCCGCTGGTGACACGCTCATAGAGCTGCAGCGCATCCTGCCA
This sequence comes from Steroidobacter denitrificans, assembly GCA_040395055.1. Taxonomy (GTDB): domain Bacteria; phylum Pseudomonadota; class Gammaproteobacteria; order Steroidobacterales; family Steroidobacteraceae; genus Steroidobacter; species Steroidobacter denitrificans_A. The sequence goes on along the minus strand of JBEBRC010000047.1, from coordinate 13,899 downwards.
GTCCTCTCCCGACTCGGCGATCGCGCCCAGGTAGAACAAGGACTCATAGACGAAGCGGCCGCTGGAAACCAGGTTGGTGAAGCGCTTCGTCGCCGCATCGCCGTTCCCCATCTGGAAGTCGATGTCGGCCAATGTCCGCTCGACCATCGAACCGACCGTTTCACTGTCGGCCAGCATGGCCAGCTCCTTGCGGCCCTCCTGTTCCTGGCCCGCCTGCAGCAGCATCAATGCATATTCGAGCCGATAGGAATCCTGGTCGTCCTGCTCGATCACCGAGCGCGCCGTCGCCAGTGCGGTATCCGCCTCGCCGCGCAGCATTTGCACCCGCGCCAGCAGCAGCCCCGCCGGCGACCAGTAGGGTCCCAGCTCCCGCGCCTTGAGGGCGTGCTCCAGGGCCAACGCATAATTGTCGGACTGCACCGCAGCCTGAGACAGTGCATAATGGGCCTCGGTCATGCGCGCGTATCCGTCTTCGTCGATCACGCGCTGCAAGACCGCCGTGACCGCCGCCGGCGGCGCCTCGTCGGCAAGCTGCGGCAACAGCGCCAGGAAGCCTGCCTGCGGATTGATGAAGGCGCGCTCCAGCAGCACCGCCAGATGCTCGGTCGCGGTATCGATACGGTATAGATGCATGGCGGCGAAGGCGGCGAAACGGCGCGCCTCCTCGTTGGTCTGGTTCAGCGTCAGCCAATGATCCGCAGCCTGCTGGACCAAGGTCCATTGCCGGTGCTCATAGGCCACGCGGGCGGCCTGCTCGGCCAGCGACTCGTCGGCGCTCAACAGCGCTGCGCGCACATAGGCCCGGGAAGCTTCGAGAAACTCGTTGCGCTGCAATGCGACTTCGGCGCCCAGCACCAGTGCGCTGGGATCCGAGGACATCTGGCTGGTGTCGGGGGCCTGGGCCGGACGTTGGCCCGGCGCCGCGCAGGCGGCCAACAACGACGCGAGGATCAGCGCGCCGGCTGACTTTGGGTAGACTGGATTCATTGTCACCGAACTATATCAGCTCCCCTGCCCCGCCGCCGGCCCGCGCCGCTGGCACAATATCCGATCCTTACGCCATGCCTTGTTGTCGTTTCAGCCTCGGTTTTGCACCGTTTCTCCCGCTCCCTGGAGGCCCTGGAATGTTGCCGGCGTCACCATGACCGCATTTTGCAGCCCCTCGGGGGCAGACTTTCATCGCGATCTGTGCGGCCCGGCCGACGCCGCCGTGGAGCGTTCCAAGGGTGGGTCGCTTGTCATCCGGCCCTCCTTCCCGGACAATCCCGACCCGGTTGTGACAACCACCGGCATGCCACTCGTCGTCATTGGAATCAATCACCGCACCGCCCCCGTCGAACTCCGCGAAAAAGTAGTCTTTGCGGGCGAGGAGCTGCCGGAAGCTTTACAAGAGCTGACCACAGTCCCAGGGGTGCGCGAGTCGCTGATTGTTTCCACCTGCAACCGCACCGAGCTGTATTGCGTCACGGACGCGGGCCACGCCCCCCTGGTGCATTGGCTGGCGCGCTGGCACGGCCTGGCGGCGCATCACCTGGACGCCGGTGGCGCCCTGTATCGCCTGCAAGGGCCGGATGCCGTGCAGCACCTGTTCGCGGTCGCCTGCGGATTGGATTCGCTGGTGCTGGGCGAGCCGCAGATTCTGGGCCAGCTCAAGGACGCCTATCGCTCGGCCCTGGAGCAGCAGGTCACCGGACCGTACCTCAATCGAGCGCTGCAGACGGCCTTCTCGGTCGCCAAGCGGGTACGCACCCAGACCCGCATCGGGGCCAACGCCGTGTCGGTGGCCTCCGCCGCGGTATCGCTGGCGCGGACCGTCTTCGAGCGCTTCTCCGACCACACCGCGCTGCTGGTCGGCGCCGGCGAAACCATTGCGCTGGCCGCTCGCCATCTGCACGCGAATGGCCTGCGGCGCATGATCATCGCCAACCGCAGCCTGGATCGGGCACAGGAACTGGCCGCCGAATTCAATGGCTTCGCGATCGAGATCGGCGCCCTGGCCACCCACCTGCCCGAGGCGGACATCGTCATCAGCTCGACCGCGAGCCCGACGCCGGTGATTACGCTCGATGCCGTGCGAGCGGCCGTACGCGCCCGCCGGCGCAAGCCGATATTCATGGTCGACATCGCCGTGCCGCGCGATATCGAGGCCGAAGTGGCCACGCTCGAGGACGTGTATCTGTTCACCATCGATGACCTGCAGAACGTCGTCAACGAGAACCTGGAGTCGCGGCGCGAAGCGGCGCGCGACGCCAGCCAGATGCTGGCCCGGGAGACCGAGCAGTTCGAGCTGCAGCTCAAGACCCTGCACGCCGTACCGGCCATCCGGCAGCTGCGCGAAGAAGCCGACCAGATCCGCTCCCACACCGCCGAACAGGCTCGACGCATGCTGGCCGCCGGACGCGATCCGCAGGAAGTCATGGAGTTCCTCGGCGGAACCTTGACCAACCGCCTGCTGCACGGGCCGATCCAGCGCTTGCGCGACGCCGCCGAGAGCGGCGATACACAGCTGCTGGAAGCGGCTCGCTCCTTGTTCAACACAGACAGCGAATGAAAGATTCGATACGCAGCAAGCTCGAGAAACTGGCCGAACGCCACGAAGAAATCAGCGCACTGCTGGCCGACGCCACGGTGATTGCCGACAGCGACAAATTTCGCGAATTGTCGATGGAGTATTCGCGCCTGGAGCCTGTGGCCACGCGCTACCGCGCCTATCTCGACACGCTGCGCGAACGCGATCAAGCGCAGGAAATGATCGACGGCGCGGACGCGGAATTGCGCGAACTCGGCCGCGAGGAATTGGACACCCTGGCGGCACGCATCGAACGCGAAGAGGAGGAGCTGGCGAAACAGCTGCTGCCCAAGGACGTGCGCGACGACAGCAACATCTATCTGGAGGTACGCGCCGGCACCGGCGGCGATGAGGCCGCGATTTTCGCCGGCGACATGTTTCGCATGTATTCGCGCTACGCGGAAGAGCGGCGCTGGAGCGTCGAGATCCTGTCGGAAAATGCCGGCGAACACGGCGGCTACAAGGAAATCATCAGCCGCATCGTCGGCCGCGGCGCGTTTTCGCACTTCAAGTTCGAATCCGGCACGCATCGCGTGCAGCGTGTGCCTGCCACCGAAGCGCAAGGCCGTATCCATACCTCGGCTTGCACGGTGGCGATTCTTCCCGAACTGGACCAGGTCGGCGAAGTAGACATCAATCCCGCCGAGCTGCGCATCGATACCTTCCGCGCCTCCGGCGCCGGCGGCCAGCACGTCAACAAGACCGACTCGGCAATCCGCATCACCCACCTGCCCACAGGCATCGTGGTGGAGTGCCAGGACGAGCGCTCGCAACACAAGAATCGTTCGCGCGCCCTGTCGCTGCTCAAAGCGCGCCTGATGGCCGCAGAGCGCGAACGGCGCGAGCGGGCCGAAGCTCATTCACGCAAGCTGCAGGTCGGCTCGGGAGATCGTTCCGAGCGCATCCGCACCTACAACTTCCCGCAGGGCCGCGTCACGGATCATCGAATCAATCTGACGCTCTACAAGCTCGCGGACGTCATGAATGGCAATCTGGACGAGTTGATCCAAGCCTTGCAGCAGGAATACCAGGCCGAGGAGCTCTCCCGGCTCGCGGATTGAGCCGGCAGACGGATCGCCGGCGGTTTGTTTGGCAGCGGCCACCGCAAGGCAGCCGCTGCGAATGGCGCGGGCGAACGCAAGCCTCAGCGATCCGCCGGCGACGGCAACGGGGCCGGCGTGCGCTCCAGCGGCACCTTGAACACTAGTTCACCATCGAGCGGCAAGGACTGATCGTCATAGCCGGAGGCCGCCACCAGCAACCATACGCAGCCGGCGATCGAAGCCAGGAACAGCAGTAGGCCCAGCCACGCCACCGGCTGCTGGTACCAGCGCGCCGGCGGGCGCGTAGCCGGGGCAGACGCGGCGCTCGCACGTGACTCATGCATGGTGGCACTCATCACGTACCCGGATATCCCTCACGCTCATCGGGTTGAGCCTGGGGCGGAGCCTGGCGGTCACTCGATTGCGCATAGACCCAGGCGGCGATGATGCGGGCGCGATCCTCGCCCAGGCGCTCGCGCCACGCGGGCATCACGCCATTGCGGCCGTCGCGTACGGTCTCGGCAACGCGCGCGAAATCCTTGCCGTACATCCAGATATCGTCCGTCAGGTTGGGCGCGCCCAGGACCGCGTTGCCGCGGCCGTCGGCGCCATGGCAGGCCACGCATACGGTCGCGTAGCGCGTCTCGCCAGCCGCCACCCAGTCCTCGGGCGCCTTGTGGCCGCTGAGACTCAGCACGTAGGCGGTCACCTCGTTGACGCCATCGCGACCCAACGCGCCGCCCCATGGCGGCATGACGCCGTTGCGTCCGTCCAGAATGCTGGCCAGGATGGTTTCCCCGTCCCCGCCGTACATCCAATCGTCATCGACCAGATTTGGCGCACCCAGCCAGGTATTGCCGCGCCCCTCGCTGCCATGACAGGCGGCGCAGTTCTCCTGGAACAGGGTGTGACCGACCGCCGTGACTTGCGCATCGCCGGCCAATGCTTCGATCGACGCCGTACGCGCACGCTGCAGCACAGGCTGCTGGCGCGCATCGTTGGCAAGCGTTTGCTCTTGCAGTTGCTGCGCCGAGGTCCATCCCAGAACACCCTTGAACGAACCGAACCCCGGATACAGCACGAGGTAGACGAAGCCCCACAGGAACACGCTGCCCGAGAACACGATCCACCATAGCGGCAGCTTGCGCACGCCCTCGCGCAACACACCATGCGCCCAGACGTGGCCGGTCGTGCCGTCGGGCAGGGTCGGAACCTTGACCCGCTGCGCCCACACATACAGAAAAAACGTGATGCCCAGGTTGAGCACCACCAAGGATTTCACCCATCCGGACCAGAACGTGCTCATCGCCTCTCGTCCCCGTGCAATCGCTCACCGTCACTCATCGACTCACTCGCTGAATCAGCCACCGAACCACCCTGGCACGGACTGTCATCCATCGGTATGTGCGCCATGGCATCGAACGCCCGTCGATGGTGCGGCAGCCATGCCCACACCCAGATGCCGATGAAACACACCATCAGGACCACCGTGACCACGCCCGCGAGATTTCCCCAGAATGTGCTCACGGCACCGCCTCCGCTTGCCCCGACGTACCGCTCGGGGCGGAATCGTCCTGCATCAACCCTTCCTGGTTCGAGATGTCCGGATCCATGGGCATGGCTGCCGCGGCGCTCGCGTCGGCGCTGATCTCCTGCGCGGCAGGTCGCAGGCCCAGGCCTTGCAGATAGGCCACCAGGGCGTCGAGTTCGGTTTTGCCTTCGACCGCCTCGGGCGCTGCGGCGATGTCCTCGTCGGTGTAGGGATCGCCCAGGCGACGCAAGCCACGCATGCGCGCCTGCATCACGGCGCCATCCACCTGCCGCTTCTGCAGCCATGGGTAGGCGGGCATGTTGGATTCGGGCACCAGCCGCCGCGGATCGATCAAGTGCAGCCGCTGCCATTCGTCGGAATATTTGCCTCCGATGCGCGCCAGGTCCGGACCGGTGCGCTTGGAGCCCCACTGGAACGGCCGGTCGTAGATGGACTCATCGGCGGTGGAATGTTCGCCATAGCGCTGGGTCTCGAAACGCAGGCTGCGGATCATCTGCGAATGGCATGCATAGCAGCCTTCGCGCACATAGACATCCTTGCCTGCCAGGCGCAGGGCATCGTAGGGCCGCACATTCGCCGGCGCCTCGACCGAGTGCGCTCGCATGAGCAGGGGCGTGATTTCCGCCAGCCCGCCCAGTGACACCATGATCGCGATGAAGATGCCGAGCAGGCCGGCATTCTTTTCGATCGCTTCCAAATGTTTGTAGCGCAATCCCATCTTCGATTCCCTCGACCGTACCGGTCGATCACTCATTCGATAGCCAACGGTCCCCGCCTGCTTGCACGCCGGCGGTCCGCATCGTCACACCGATCCTCTAGGCACGCGCCGGCAGCGGCGCGGGCACCTGGTGCGGTACCGGCTCCGGGATGACCTCGGGAATCGGCACCAGGATCGGCGTGATCTTTCTCGCCCGCGCCATGGCGGCGGTGTGCCACAGGTTCCAGGCCATCACCACCATTCCGGCCAGGATCAGCAGCCCGCCAACCATCCGGATCCAGTAAAACGGCTTGATCGCGATCAGGCTCGCCAGGAAGCTGTGCGCCAGCGAACCATCCGGATTCGTTTCACGCCACATCAGTCCCGCCACCATGCCGGCGGTCCACATCGAGGCGATGTACAGCAGCAGGCCCGCCACATGCAGCCAGAAATGCAGCTCCATCGCCGATTTCGAATGCATGGCCGGACGATCCAGCGCGCGCGGCGCCATCGCGTACAAGGAACCGATCGTGATCATCGCCACCCAGCCGATGGCGCCGGAGTGCACATGCGCGACCGTCCAGTCCGTGTAGTGCGTCAGCGAATTGGCGGACTTGATCGCCATCATCGAGCCTTCGAAGGTCGAGGCGGCGTAGAACACCAGCGATACCACCATGAACTTCACGGCCGGGTCGGTACGCAATTTGTCCCAGGCGCCATTGAAGGTCATCAGGCCATTCGCGGCCGAGCCCAGGCTGGGCATCAGCAGCACCAGCGAGAACGCCATGCCCACCGACTGCACCCAGTCCGGCAGTGCGGTGTACAGCAAATGATGCGACCCGGCCCACATGTAGACCGAAATCAGCGCCCAGAAATTCACGATCGAGAAACGGTAGCTCCACAGCGGCTGCTGCGCCTGGCGCGGCACGAAGTAATACATCATCCCCAGGAAGCCCGCGGTGAGGAAGAACGCCACCGCGTTATGGCCGTACCACCATTGCACCATCGCATCCACGACCCCGGCGTAGATCGGATAGGACTTCGTGAACGATACCGGCAGCGCGAGATTGTTGACGATGTGCAGCAGGCCGACGGCGATGATGAAGGCGCCGTAGTACCAGTTGGCCACATAGATATGGCGAATCCGCCGCCGAGCCAGGGTGGCGAAGAACACGGTGCCGAAGGACACCCATACCACGGCGACCAGCAGGTCCACGAACCACTCCGGCTCGGCGTACTCCTTGCTCTGGGTGATGCCGAACGGCATGGTCGCCATCGCCAGGAAGCACGCCAGCTGCCAGCCCCAGAAGGTGAACAATGCCAGCTTGCCGAGCGCCAGGCGCGTGTGTCCGGTGCGCTGCGCGACGTAGTAGCAGGTACCCATCAATGCCGAGCCGCCGAAGGCGAAGATCACGCCAAACGTATGATTGGCGCGGATGCGGCTGAACGTGAGCCAGGACACCTCGAAATTCAGTGCGGGCCAGGCCAGCTGCGCCGCGGCCAGGACACCGATCGACATTCCGATGATGCCCCATACCGCTGCAGCCAGCAGGAACAAACGCACTACATGGTCGTTATACGTTTCCGAATTTCGCATTGAGTCTCTCGAAAAGCTTTACTTCGCATTCTGGCGTCCGGCGCCATCGGCCACACTGACCTGGATCAAGGTCCAGGGCGCCCCGCCGCACGGGCCAGGTATCGTCCCGGCCAGGTACCCGGATTTCGTGCCAGACACCCGGGCACGGCTCATCCATCGCGAACAACTCACGTTGTTCATCGTCTGTCGCTCGCCTGCTGCGCTCACCTCGAGGGGCCGCGGCAAGCAGGCAGCAGCTCGGTTACCGCACACGCGTGCGGCCCGTCGATTCATGAACGGTATGGGTGTGAGTCGCGGGCTCGGGTGTCAGGCGCGCGCTGATCCCAGCAACGCCTGCATCGCCGCGGCTTTACTCCAACCTCAGCTTCCCAAGGCGTGCTCCAGGTCCTCGATCAGGTCCTGCACGTCCTCGATGCCGACCGACAGGCGGATCAGGGTATCGTCGATCCCCAGCGCCTTGCGCGTGTCGGCCGGAATGGATGCATGCGTCATCAGCCCAGGATGATCGACCAGGCTCTCCACGCCGCCCAGGCTCTCGGCGAGCGTGAAAACCCGGCAGCGCTCCAGGAAGCTGCGCGCCTGTTCCAATCCACCCTTGACGAAAAACGTAATGATGCCGCTGAAGCCGTTGCTCATCTGGCGCCGCGCCAGCTCATGCTGCGGATGGCTCGGCAGCCCCGGATACAGCACGCGCTCCACGGCTGGATGATTCTCCAGCCAGGCCGCGATCTGCAGTGCGCTTTCGCTGGACTGCCGCATGCGCAAGGCCAGTGTCTTCAATCCGCGCAAGGCCAGGAAACTATCGAACGGCCCACTGATCGCGCCGACGGCGTTCTGCAGAAAACCGATCTTCTCCGCCAGCCCGGCATCGGCCGTCACGGCGACGCCGCCGACCATGTCGGAATGCCCATTGAGGTATTTCGTCGCCGAGTGCATCACGATGTCCGCGCCCAGCTCCAGCGGACGCTGTACCCAGGGACTGGCGAAGGTATTGTCGACCACGGTCAGGATGCCGCGCTTGCGGGCGAATTCGGCCACCTGCGCGATATCCACCAGCCGCAGCAAGGGATTGGTCGGCGTCTCGATCCAGATCATCCTGGTCTGCGGACGCACCGCCGCCTCGAGCGCGCCGCCGTCCGCCAGGTTGGCAAAAGTGATGTCCAGGTTCGCACTGCGCCGACGCACCCGCTCGAACAGGCGAAAGGTGCCACCGTACAGGTCGTCCATGGCAACGATATGGCTGCCGCTATCGAGCAGCTCGAGCAAGGTGGCGGTGGTCGCCATCCCCGAGGCGAAGGCATAGCCGTGGCTGCCGCCTTCCAGATCGGCGATGCAGCGTTCCCAGGCGCCGCGCGTCGGATTGGCGGTGCGCGAGTAATCGTAGCCCTGGTGTACGCCCGGACTGCTCTGGGCGTAGGTCGAGGTGGCATAGATCGGCGGCATCACCGCCCCGGTGGACGGATCGGGCGCCTGGCCGGCATGGATGCAGCGCGTGGCGAATCGATGAGTCGATTTGGCGGACATATTTTTTGCTCAAACCACCAGGAATTGAAGGTGAAAAACCAGCCGGCTCAGGCGCCGGGCGTCGCTGCCGCGCTATCTTGTGCCGAGACTTGGCGTCGCAGGTAGTTCAGCACATCCGAGCGCGTCACCAGTCCCAGGAACTTCTCCTCGTCCATCACGGCCGCCGATGAGCGCACTTCCAGCATCGCCACCAGATTGTTCATCGATACGCTCTTGTCGACGCGCAGGAAGGCGGTCGTCATTGCCGCCTTCACGGGTTCGTTGAAGCGCTCGGGCCGGCCGAAGGCAAAACGCAGGATGTCGTCCTCCGTGACCACGCCGATCAGGACCTCATCCCGCATCACAGGCAGCTGGGAAAAACCCGCATTGCGCAAGCGATTGTGAGCCGTGGTCAGCACGTCGTCCGGTCCGACGGTGATCGTGGCGCGCTCGCCGTGCGGCCGGCCGATCAGATCGCGCAGATCGCCGAACTTCTGCCGATCGATGAAGCCCTGGTCCTCCATCCAGAAATCATTGAACAGCTTGGACAAGTAGCGCGTGCCGGTGTCGGCCGCCAGGGTGACGACGCGCTTGGGCGTCGTCTGCTCGCGGCAATAGCGCAGCGCGGCGGCAAGCAGCGTGCCGGTCGAGGAGCCGGCAAGAATGCCTTCCTTTTGCAACAATTCGCGGGCCACGGAAAACGACTCGCTGTCCGGAATGCTGTAGGCCTGCCGCGTCAACGAGAAATCAGCGATCGTCGGAATGAAATCCTCGCCGATGCCCTCCACCAGCCAGGAACTCTTCTCGCCGACGTTCCCGGTCTTGACGTAGTCGGCGACGATGGAACCTTGGGGATCGGCGATCACGATCTCGACCTGCGGCGCGTGTTTCTTGAAGTAGGCCGCGAGTCCGCCCAGGGTGCCGCTGGAGCCCACGCCGACCACGATTGCATCCAGCTGCTGCGACATCTGCTGCCAGATCTCCGGCCCGGTCGTCTCCTCGTGGGCCTTCGGGTTGTCCGGGTTGCCGAACTGGTTGATGAAGTACGCACCGTTGCTCTTGGCAATGGATGCGCCCAGATCCTGGTAATACTCGGGATGACCCTTGCCGACGTCGGAGCGCGTCAGGACGACTTCCGCCCCCAGGGCGCGCAGATTGAAGATCTTCTCCTGGCTCATTTTGTCCGGCAACACCAGAATCATGCGATAGCCTTTCTGCGCCGCCACCAGCGCCAGGCCCAGGCCGGTGTTGCCCGCCGTGGCCTCGACGATCGTGTCGCCGGGCTTGAGGTCGCCGCGCCGTTCCGCCTCCTCGATCATGCTCAGCCCGATGCGATCCTTGATCGAGCCGCCGGGATTCATGGATTCGAGCTTCAGGAACAGTTCGCACGGACCGGCGTCCAGCCGATGCAATTGCAGCATCGGCGTGCGGCCGATCATTTCCAGGACGTTCTGATAGACGTGCATGTCGTGCTCCGAGGCGCACCGGACCGAACTGACGTTACAATCCACACGCGCTCCATACTTGTTGCTTGCATCGCGAATCCAGCAGCGCATTGTACGTGAGCCGCGGTAATAAATGCCCACGCAGATCCTCTGATATACCCCGAGATTTCCCTAGGGCAATGCAGCGCCAGCCGCCGCCAACCGCCCCGCCCTCCCACAATCGAGCCAGTCGCCGGAATCGGAAACCTAGATGCCCGCCACCCATTCTTCGCAGACCATCGGCGAAGCGCTGCACGCCGCCAGTTCGCTGCTGGCACGCTCCTCGCCCAGCTCACGCCTGGATGCCGAGCTGTTGCTCGAGCACGTGACAGGTCTTTCCCGAACCAATTTTCGGGCTGCGCCTGAACGCGAACTGCCCGCGAAAGCCGGCTGGTCGTTCCAGCAATTGGTGAAACGGCGGCTGAAGGGCGAGCCCGTTGCCTATATCCGGGGACAGCAGGCATTCTGGTCGCTGTTGCTGGAGGTCACGCCGGCGGTATTGATCCCGCGCCCGGAAACGGAGCTGGTAGTGGAACGGGCATTGATCCATCTGCAGCCGGCACCGGGTACCCGAGCCGTGGACCTGGGTACCGGCAGCGGCGCCATTGCCCTGGCGCTCGCCGGCGAGCGCCAGGCGTCACGGATCGTCGCGGTGGACATTTCCCGGGAAGCGCTCGAGGTCGCATCGCGCAATGCCGGGCGCCTGCAACTCACCAACGTCACCTTCGTCCAAGGGACGTGGTTCGCGCCCCTGGCAGGGGAGCGATTCGACCTGATCGCGTCCAATCCGCCCTATATCGCGCAGGACGACCCTGACTTGGCGGATGAGGTGCGCCGTTTCGAGCCAGGGATCGCCCTGATGCCGGGACGCACGGGCATGGAGGCGCTGGAGCTGATCATCGTCCAGGCACCCGCCCATCTGCGGCCAGGCGGCTGGCTGGTCCTGGAGCATGGCTGGAAACAAGCCGACACGGTGCGTGATCGACTTGTGCGAGGCGGCTTTACTCACGTACGCTCGCACGCCGATCTGGCCGGCCACGAGCGGGTCACCGAAGGCCAGTTCGGTCGTTGACGGCGTGCAGCACGACCGATCGCTTCAATTCCTCTTCTCAGGTTATCGCAATGCTTGAATTCAACACTTCCAAGGGAACGTTCACGGTGCAGCTGTTCGATGAACAGGCGCCGATCTCGGTCGAGAATTTTCTCAAGTATGCCGACGAGGGTTTCTTCGACGGTACCGTTTTTCATCGTGTCATCGCCGGCTTCATGGTCCAGGGAGGAGGATTGACGGCGGACATGCAGGACAAGCGCGGGCACTCGCCGATCAAGAATGAGGCGGCGAACGGGCTGCAGAACAAACGCGGCACGCTGGCCATGGCGCGCACCAACGATATCGACAGCGCCACCTCGCAGTTCTTCATCAACCTGTCCGACAACGACTTCCTGGATCACAAGCCAGGCAATTATGGCTACGCGGTATTCGGGCGCGTCGAGTCGGGGATGGAGGTCATCGATGCGATCGCCGCCGTGCAAACCGGCAACCACGGCATGCATCAGGACGTGCCCGTGGAAACGATCACGATCGAGTCGGTGAAAAGAATCCAGGCCGATCCGGCCTGAGCAGCACGCCGCGGTGCAGCGTCGCAGTCCGGTCGTGCGCGACCAGGAGGCGTCTCGAGCCGCGGCCTGCCCGGCCATTGGACGCCGCAGTCCGTCCGCACGCCACTGATGCAGCTACCTGCCCGGCCACCGGCCGGGCAGGTGAAGTGAAAATCCCGGCCAGCGAAACGGCCGGCGAAAACGACTAGCGAAACAGCAGGCTGAAGCTCAGCAGGTCGATATCCGTCTCGCCGGTGTGATTCTTGTCGCCGACGTCGAAGAATCGCTGGTACTCCAGTCGCAGAGAATAGCGGTCGTTGATGTTCCATGCGGCGCCGATGCCGGCAAACAGATCCTCGGATCTGGACTTGGCCTCCTCGGAGAAGGCATCCCCGGTGATGAAATCCTCCGCCCGGGCGCGCATGCGCGAATCGCCGAAATACACCCCCGCGCGCAGGTGAAAGTCGAAATGCTCGCTTGCCGGCAGCATGCCCAGTACCGACACCGTGGGTCCGGAGCTGCGCGCGCGCAGCGACACCGCGCCGTCGATGCCCGCCGGAGTCGCCTGATACTCGGCAGTGCCGAAGTTCACGTAGCCGACTTCCGCGGCCACATAGGAATTCCAGCGATAGCCCACCTGCACCCCCCAGGCTGTGTCCTCGTCATCCACCGACGAAGACTCGATCGCGACTCCCACGTCTTCGAACAGCTGATCGATGCTCGCCTTGGAGGGCAGATCCACCGCCGCCAGGCCACCGGACACGCCAAAATAAAACCCCTCCGCCAGGGCGCTCGCCGCCGGCAAGCATCCCAGCGCCATGACCTGCGCTGCCGTCAATGCCGCCAACCCCACGCGCTTCTGCAGTTTCATGCCCAGTCTCCCTATATCCATGCAATGATTTGATATGACCGATCGCCCTCGCTTCAGCGAGCGGCAAAACCCGGCAATTTTAGCCGGTTCAGCCATTCCCAATACCGAACAGCTCACACTCGGGATCATCCGCATACATGTCGATACGCGCTCCGATACGACGACGCCCGGGCACGGAGGCACGGCCGCGCCGCGGCCGCTCTTCCACGCCGGGTGCGCTGCGCGTTGCCTTGGGCTTCCTCGGCTGGCTGCTGGCCGGTGCCCTGGGCATCAGCGTGGCGGCCGTCCTGGCAATGCGCTGGATCGATCCGCCGACCTCGGCCTTCATCCTGCGCGAACAATGGCAGGCTGCCGGCGAGCGCGCTGCCCCGATCCGGCAACGATGGGTCGACGCCGCGGACATCGCACCCTCGATGAAGCTTGCCGTCATCGCCGCCGAGGACCAGCAGTTCCCCGATCACAATGGCTTCGACTTGCCGTCCATCCGCCAGGCGCTGCAGGAGCGTGCGCGCGGCACGCGTAGCCGCGGCGCCAGCACCCTGTCGCAGCAAGTCGCGAAAAACCTGTTCCTGTGGCCTGGCCACAGCTGGGTGCGCAAGGGTCTGGAGGCTTATTTCACGGTGTTGATCGAAGTGATGTGGCCGAAGGCGCGCATCCTGGAGATCTATCTCAACATCGCCGAGTTCGGGCACGGGGTATTCGGCGTCGGCGCGGCGACAGAGGCCTTCTATGGCCTGCCCGCGGCGCAACTCACCGCCGAGCAGGCGGCCCTGCTGGCCGCCGTGCTGCCGAATCCCAAGCGTTTACGTGTGGATGCGCCGTCGGCCTACGTGCGCGAGCGCCAACAGTGGATCCTGGCGCAAATGCGCGCGCTGGGTGGAGTGAGCCTGCTGCGCCGATTACAGTAGCCTGGGGATGGCGGGCACCGACTGCTTTTCGCACCCGACGCAACCTGCCCTGGAGAACAGGCGCTCCGCTCAGGCC
>JBEBRC010000046.1:0-17445 GCA_040395055.1 Steroidobacter denitrificans | reverse complement strand
CCAGACGTTCCGGCATGCGCGATCTGAACGAGCTGATCGACCCGAGCAGCACACTCGGTGCCTACATCGTCCTGCGTCGCGCGAGCGCCATCAACGATGCAGGATGGATCGCGGCCGGGGGTGTGGATATCCGCGACAGTGTCAGTCCGGAGCGTGGGTTCCTGCTTGCACCGCGCAGGCATCCCGGCATGCCTCGCTGCCGCTGAGCGGCGCGGCATGCGCTCACGGCTCACCGAGCCAGTACGATGACCGAGCTATCCTCCGGCGCACACTGTCCCGCTCCGCCCGCCACACAACGCAAGCAACTCCTGCGCTGGTGGGGATGGCTGCTGCTGACGACCCTGCTGCTCGAAATGATGGTCTCGGTCCGCTACTTCGAGGTCGTGGATCTGGATGCCTCGGCTGCATCACTGCTGTTCCGGGCAGTCATGCTGGTGGCGCACTTCACCACGATCGCGCTCATTGCCTTGAGCCCCCTGCTCGCCGTCATCCTGCTATGTCCTCGTCCCCGGTTCGCCATTCCGCTGGGCATCTTGTGCACTGCAACGATCGTGGCCGCGTTGCTGGTGGATACGCAGGTTTATCAACTCTATCGCTTCCACATCAATGCCGGCGTGCTGAATCTGCTGCTCGGCGGCGCAGCGCTCGACACCTTCGTCTTCCCCGCCACGATGTACACCCAGGCGGTGGCGATCGCCGCCACCATCGTTCTCATCGTCGTGGTCGCCAGCAGCGTGTGCTGGCGCTATGTGCGCCGCAACCCGGGACGGCGAAGCACCGCTAGCGTCACGGCAGGGTTGCTGGCCACCGCCTTGGTGAGCTTTCACCTGGTCCATATCTGGGCGGCCGCGGTGGCTCACGAGCCCTTGCTAGAACAAACGAACGTACTGCCGATGCGCTATGCGGCGACCGCCAATCGATTTCTGCGCCGGCTTGGTGTGAACGTGCCGGGCAAGCGCAGCGTCATGGCAGATCAAGGGCACGACAAGAGCACCTTGTCCTATCCGTTGCGGCCCCTCACCTGTCATGCGCCAGACAAGCCGCCCAACATCATTTTCATTCTCATCGATTCGTGGCGTTACGATGAACTCGACGCCGAGGTCACACCGCACATCGACGCCTTTGCGCAGCGCGCGGTGCGCTTCAAGGAGCACTACAGCGGCGGCAACGCAACGCGGATCGGCGTATTCTCCTTGTTCTATTCGATACCGGGTACCTACTGGCACGCGGTACTGGCCGAACGCCAGGGACCGGTTTTCATCGACCAGCTGCTGCGCCAACACTACGACGTACAAGTGTTTCGCAGCGCTCCCCTGTACAGTCCGGAATTCGACAAAACCGTGTTCGCGCAACTCGACACTGTGCGCATGCGCTCCGACGGCGAGCGTCCCGCGGACAAGGACCGCGATCTCACCAATGACTTCCTGGACTACCTGGATACGCGGCGCGCCCGCTCGCCGTTCTTCGCGCTGCTGTTCTACGATGCCCCGCACAGCTTCGACCATCCGGACGACTATCCGGCCACATTCCAGCCCGCGGCCAGCCATGTCAATTATCTGGAACTGAACCAGGCCTCGAACAGCGGGCTGCTGCGCAATCGCTATCGCAACTCCCTGCACTATGTGGATTCGCTGGTCGGTGAGAGCCTGGCTGCGCTTCAGGCCCGCGGCCTGCTGGAGAATTCCGTCATCGTGGTCACAGGCGATCACGGACAGGAGTTCAACGACAACCAGCAGAACTTCTGGGGCCATAACAGCAACTTCACCCGCTACCAGACCGGCGTTCCGTTCCTGCTGTACGCGCCGGCGCTCGCACCCCGGACATACCGGCACCGCACGAGCCATTTCGACGTCATGCCCACCTTGATGCGCGACTATCTGGGCTGCGCGGATCCGTTCTCCACCCACAGCGTGGGCCGCCCACTATTCCAGCCGGGTGGGCGGAAAACGATGGTGATGAGCGAGTACGCCGATTTCGCGATCGTTCACGCGGACCGCGTCGCGGTCATCCGCAAGCACGGCATGGAAGTACGAGGCCCCGGCTACGCCGAGCTCGACGTATCGTTCGACCTCGGTGCCATCCAGGACGCGCTGGAGCAGAAGACGCGATTCTACAAGGGCGCCGCAGCGGGCACTCATTAAGTGCGCCCCCGGAGCGTGCGCGCCTTCCAGGCGTCCAACACCCGATCGCACGTCCTCACGCCGCCGAGCCGGGACTCGGAACTTCAGGCAAACTATTGTCGATGGACGCCATTCTCAATATTGCTGCTTATAAATTCCTGCCGCTGTCCGACCTGAAACCACTGCGTGTACGGCTGCAGACGCTCTGTAAAGCATGGGACCTGAAAGGCACGATTCTCTTGAGCCCTGAAGGCATCAATTTGTTCGTTGCGGGGGCGGCGGAGCAAGTCGAGTTGTTACTGGGCGAGCTGCGCAGCTGGCCGGGACTCGAAGACCTGCAGCCCAAGGTCAGCGAGACCACGCATCAACCCTTTCGTCGCATGCTGGTGCGCTTGAAGAAGGAAATCATCGCCTTTGGCGTCGAGGGCATCGATCCGGCGCGGCAAACCTCGCCTAAGCTGCCCGCCAAGGAGCTCAAGCGCTGGCTTGACGAGGGACGTCCGGTGACGCTGCTGGACACTCGCAACGACTATGAAGTAAAGCTGGGAACGTTCAGGAATGCACTGCCCATCGGCATCGACCATTTCCGGGAGTTTCCCGAGGCCGTCAGCAAGCTGTCTCCCGAACTCAAGGAGCGCCCGGTCGTCATGTTCTGCACCGGCGGCATTCGTTGCGAGAAGGCCGGGCCATTCATGGAACGCGAAGGCTTCAGGAATATCTTCCAGCTCGACGGCGGCATCCTCAAATACTTCGAAGAGTGCGGTGGCGCCCACTATGACGGCGAGTGTTTCGTGTTCGACCATCGAACCGGACTTGATCCGAACCTGCAGGAAACACACTCGACCCAGTGCTTCAACTGCCAGACGCCGTTGACCAAAGCGGATCAGGCGCATGAGCACTACATCGAGGAGCTCAGTTGCCCGTATTGCTACAAGACTCCAGCCGAGCACATGTCGTCCACGATCGCACGCCGGCATGAACAACTCGGCCGCTTGATGGCGCCCCTGCCAGGCAGCCAGCCGCATGATCACTTCAAACCGGTCAATGTGCCGGCGCAATGCGATGGGCAGCGATTGCTGGACGCCTTATGTCGCGTCGTGCGCCACATTCCCGCCGACCGCTGGGAAGAACGCTGTGCTCAAGGTTTGGTGCTGGATGATCAACGCCGTCCAGTGCCGGCGAGCAAAGTGGTGCGAGCCGGGGAGCGTTACCTGAATAAACTTCCAGGTGTCATCGAGCCGGATGTCGACCTGCGCATCGAATTGCTGCACGAGGATGAGGCATTGCTGGTGTTGAACAAACCTGCACCCTTGCCCATGCACGCCGGCGGGCGGTTTTATCGCAACACGCTGAAGTACGTGCTCGAAGCGCTTTATCATCCGCAAAAGCCTCGCCCGGCGCATCGGCTGGACGCCAATACGACCGGCGTGGTCGTGGTCGCCCGCACACGACATTTCGCCGGCTTGATCCAGCCCCAGTTCGCTCGCGGCGAGGTGGCCAAGGTCTATCTGGTTCGCGTCCAGGGACATCCACCGCTCGATGCATTCCGCTGCGAGGCGCCGATCGGCGCTGATTCCGGCGAGCTGGGCTCCCGCAGTGTCGATGAGCAAGCCGGTTTGGCGGCCTGCACGGAATTCAGCGTCCTGCGGCGCCTGGCCGACGGCACGACGCTGCTGGAAGCACGGCCCCTGACGGGGCGCACCAATCAGATCCGGGTGCATCTGTGGCATCTGGGTTTTCCGGTATGCGGCGACCCGACCTATCTGATCGGCGAAGTGCTGGGCGACAGCCAAACCTTGCATGTCGATGCTCCGCCGCTGTGCCTGCATGCCTGGCGAATCAGCTTCGAGCACCCTGTGCACAGGCAAACGATGACCTTCACGGCAGCGCCGCCGGCATGGGTTGAGCACGACTGCCAGGCAAGCGCAGCGGCCGTCGGCGCGAGGGATGGCACGCCGGCTGCGTGACGCCACGCAAGGTAATCGAAACCCCGACCGCCAGGGCGGCCGGGCGCCACAAGATGATCGCGATGGACGGACACACGCGGTACCGATCTGTATTTATGTACAGCTTTACGCGATCATGAGTCATGACGAGCGCACAGACCTCGGATCGAGCGATCCACTCACCTTCCTTGCATGAGCGCCTGAATCCCGCCCAGCTCAGCGCGGCCACCTACGGCGAGAACGATGCCGCGGGTTTCAGCGCCGGCCCCTTGCTGATCATCGCCGGCGCCGGCACGGGCAAGACCAGTACACTCGCGCACCGGGTCGCTCATCTGCTCCTGAACGGGGTTGCGCCCGAGCGCATCCTGCTGCTGACGTTCACGCGGCGCGCGGCGCAGGAGCTATTGCGCCGCGCCGAGCGCATCACCGCGGAAACTCTGCGTCAGTCCCGCCCAACGGCAGCTGGATACGGGCCTGACAACACCGCCCGCCTGCGCTGGTCCGGCACGTTCCACTCCGTCGGCAATCGCTTGTTGCGCGAGTACGCGCCCGTGGTGGGACTGGAGCCGTCCTTTTCGATCCTGGATCGCGGGGATGCGGCAGATTTGCTGGATTTTCTGCGCCAGGAACTCGGGCTGGCCAAGAAGGAGAAGCGCTTCCCGCGCAAGGACACGTGCCTGGCGATCTATTCGCACCGCGTGAACAGCCGCAAGCCGCTGGCCAGTACGCTCGCGGACGCATTCCCGTGGTGCAGCGACTGGGCCGAGGACCTGACCCGGCTGTTTCGTCGCTACGTCGAGGCCAAGCATGCCCAGCAGTTGCTCGATTATGACGATCTGTTGCTGTACTGGCGCATCCTGATGCAGGAACCGCGGCTCGCGCGCGAGATCGGCGATCGCTTCAGCCATGTATTGATCGATGAGTACCAGGACACGAACACCTTGCAGGCCGAAATCGTACTGGCCCTGAAGCCCCAGGGCGATGGCGTGTGTGTCGTCGGCGACGATGCCCAGGCAATCTATTCGTTTCGCGCCGCCACGGTCGACAATATCCTGGATTTTCCGGCCCGCTTCTCACCGCCGGCACGAATCGTCACGCTCGAGCACAACTATCGCTCCGTGCAACCGATCCTCAATGCCGCCAATACACTCATGGCCGACAGCCCGCGCCAATATCCCAAGCAATTGCATTCCGAGCGCGGCGCCAATCGCAAACCCGTTTACGTGTCGGTGCAGGACGACCAGGCCCAGGCCTCGTATGTCGTCGAGAACGTGCTCGCCGCACGCGAACAAGGCGTTGCACTACGCCAGCAGGCGGTGCTGATGCGCAGCTCGCATCACAGCGATGTGCTGGAACTGGAGTTGATGCGCCGTAACATTCCCTACGTCAAATACGGCGGCCTGAAATTTCTGGAGGCGGCGCACGTCAAGGACATCCTGGCCGTGCTGCGCTGGGTGGACAACCCTCGCCACCGACTCGCGGGCTTCCGTGTCCTGCAGCTGCTGCCAGGCATCGGGCCGGCCCATGCCGATCGCTGCCTGAAGGTATTCGAGGCCAGCGGCCACGTCTGGTCCACGCTCGCCCAGTACCGTATGCCGGCGGCGGCCGAGTCGGACTGGTCCGTCCTGGTGCGGCTGATCGAGGAACTCGCGGCTTCCCAGGAATGGGCCGGCCAGCTCGCTCGCCTGCGCCAATGGTACGAGCCTCATCTGGAACGCCTCTACGATGCCGCCGGCGTACGCGCCGGCGATATCGAGCAACTGGAGCGCCTATCGACCCAGTTTGCAAGCCGCGAGCAATTCATTGCCGAGCTCACACTGGACCCGCCCCAGGCCAGCGGCGATCTGGCCGGCGATCCGCTGCTCGATGAAGACTATCTGATCCTCTCGACCGTCCACTCCGCCAAAGGGCAGGAATGGAACAGTGTGTTCGTGCTGAACGTCGCCGACGGCAACTTCCCGAACGAACATGCGGCCGGGCGCCCCGAACAGATCGAAGAAGAGCGGCGGCTGCTGTATGTCGCCATGACTCGCGCCCGGCAGGACCTGCACCTGATCGCCCCGCTGAAATACTACCTCACCCAGCAACATCGCAACGGCGATGCCCACGTCTACGGCGCTCGCAGCCGATTCATGACGGAGTCGTTATGGCGGCAGTTCGAGCACACCGCCTGGCCTGCCTCGGCCACTCCCGAGCCGCAGGTCACGGATGCCAAGACGACCGTGCGCATCGATACGGCGGCCACCTTGCGCGCCCTGTGGGACTAAAGCACGCTGCCTGTGCCCAAGCGTCCCTAGGCAGATATCCCGATGCGTCCCGCCTTCGGCCGCGCCACAGTCAGGCCCGGCTTTGGCGGCTCGTCAACGCAGAGGTGTGTCATGCCCCGCTATATGATCGAACGAAGCTTCCCTGACGGCCTGGATATCCCGCTCGATGCCGACGGCGCGGCGATCTGCTCGACAGTGGTGCAAAAGAACATGGAAGACGGGGTGACCTGGGTTCATTCCTACGTCAGCAACGATCACAAGCGGACCTACTGCGTCTATGATGGCCCCTCACCCGAGGCCATTCGTCGCGCCGCGCAAAATACCAACCTGCCGATCGATCGCATCAGCGAAGTGCAGGTCCTGGATCCGTATTTTTACCGCTAGATCAGCGCCTCCGCCCAAACCCGGCAGCCGCCGCCACCGCGCTGCGGCGGTGATACCGCGTCGCGCGGGTCCTTGCTCCCGAGCGGATACGACCCGCAGGACAGGGAATCTGGCTCCAGTCTCTACCCACCGTTGCCGTACGGCCCGGATGAGCGCGAGAAGATGGCCATCGGGATCCGCGACTGCAACCCAAGCTGATTATACTGCGGCCTTCCACAGCGAATTCGATCCAGGATGACACGATGAGAGCAAAGTCGGCATATGACGCAGCAATCGGCCGTGGTTTTCGCACCGGCTTGCTGGCGAGCTTCGCCCTGGCCATCGGGCTCAGCCTGGGGGCCTGCGCCGACATGTCGCAAATCCTGCAGTCCAGTCCCGGCGCTGGCCCTCAATCCAATCCTTCCGCACTGGTGCGTGGCATCAAGGAGTCTCTGGAACTGGGCAGCACACGCGCCGCGGATCTGCTGTCACAAACCGGCGGCTACCAGAACCATTCCCTGTATCGCATCAGCTTGCCCGAGGCGGTGCAGCCGCTCGCCACGAATCTGCGCAAATTCGGCCTCGGCGGCCAGGTCGATCGCATCGAATCACTGATGAACCAGGGCGCGGAGCACGCCGCCGTGGAAGCCAAGGCGATCTTCATCAGCGCCGTTCGGGACATGACTGTCAACGATGCCTTGGGCATCGTCCGCGGTGCCGACACCGCCGCCACCGATTATTTTCGCGGGCGAACCGAAGCGAATCTGCGACAACGCTATCTGCCGATCATTCAAAGCAATCTGCAGCAGATCGGCTTCTATCAGCAATACCAGCAACTGCTGACGGCCTACCAGCAACTGCCGCTGGCCAACAAGCCCGATCTGGACCTGGAGCAGCACGTGCTCACGCAGAGTCTCAACGCACTGTTCATCCAGGTCGCAGAGGAAGAGAAGGCAATTCGCAAAGATCCTCTCGGACGCGGCAGCAGCGCCATCGCGGCGGTGTTCGCACGATAGCCGGCCGACGCGCAGCGCCGGCGCGCTGAACGCTCTATCCCTGCCTGGCCGCGCGCTCCGTATCCAACAGCACCCGTTTGCGCTGCAGACCCCAGCGATATCCGCCGAGTTCACCGCTGCCGCGCACCACGCGGTGGCAAGGAATCAACAGGGCAACCTGGTTAGTGGCGCAGGCACGCGCCACCGCGCGTGCGGCGCTGGGCTTGCCGATGCCGGCGGCGACTTCGGCGTAGGAGCGCACTTCTCCATACGGCAGCTGCTGCAGGTAACGCCAAACGATCAGCTGGAACGCCGTGCCGCGCACGTCCAGCGGTAGATCCAGTTGCGGCTGCAGCCCGCGTAGATGGCGGTTCAAGGCTGCCATCCAGTGCTGGAATTGCCGCTTATGGGTCACCGGCATCGGTTGGATGGCGGCGGCCGGAAATTGCCGCGCAAGCTCTTGCACCAATGTCTCATCGTTGTCTGCGAACTGCAGGAAGCAGATGCCGCGGTCAGTCGCGCCGATCATGAGCAGGCCCAATGGTGTACGCGCGCTGGCATAGGAGATCGTCAGACCCTTGCCGCCGCTGCGGTATTCGCTGGGTGTCATCCCCAGATTGCCATCGGCCTTCTCATAGACGCGGCTGCCCGAGCCGAAACCAGCCTGGTAGATCGCATCCGCGACCGGCGCCTTGCGGCGCAGTTCTTTCTTCAAGGTACGAAGCCGCGCAGCCGTCTGGTATTCCTTGGGCGTGCTGCCGATGATCGCCTTGAAATTTCGCTGCAGATGGAAGGCGCTGTAGCCGGCACGATCGGCCAATTGCTGCAGAGAAAAGGGCTGCTGCGGATCGGCCTCGATCTGGCGCGCCAGCTCATGCACCACCTGGTTTATCAGATGTACCGGCTCGACGGCGTGATCGCGCGCCACGTCCGGCCGACACCGTCGGCAGGCACGAAATCCCGCTCGCTCCGCCTCGGCGGGAGAGGAGAAAAAACGGACGTTCTTGCGCAAGGGACGGCGTGCGGCGCAGCCCGGCCGGCAATACACTTTCGTGGAAGTGACGCCGTACACGAACCGGCCGTCGCGGCTCTCATCGCGCTTCAGGACGTCTTCCCAGCATCGATCTTCGTTCAATTCGCTCATGGCGGCGCTCCTGTGCTGTGAGGCCATCATTGTCCTGATCCCCCCGCCTGCGCGAACCCCGTGTCTTGCGTTCGATGTGCCCATCATCTTCGAAGCGCACCATCCCGCCGCACGATGCCAGGTCCCCGTCAGGGTCCCAACAGCTGATTGATCAGCGGTACGGTGAAGAACGACAGCAGGATACCGCTGCCCATGATCGACGTCGCCAGCGAAGGCTCAAGGTCATACTGTTCCGCCAGGATCGTGGCTGAGATCATCGGCCCCATGGCCGACTGCAACACGCCCACGGTGAGCACCAACCCGCCGACACCCGTCGCCAGGCCCAAAAGACAGATCAGAGCGGGCGCGACGGCCAGCTTCCAACCCAAGCCCACGGCAATGGCCTGCAGTTGGTCACGAGCGAACGTCAGCCTCAATTGTAGTCCGGCGGAGAACAGCGCCAGCGGCACCAGTGTGTCGCCAAGGCGAGTGAACAGCTCGTCCAGGGGTGTCGGCCAGTTGCCGATCGCCCCGACCATCAGGCCCAGGATCAGGCACAGGAAGGGCGGGAAGAAAAAGACCTTCCGCGCAATCGTCCCGACGTCGACGCGACCGCCGGAGTAGATCGCAGCCACGATCGTGCCGCCGACGGCGAAAGTGATGAACGATCCAGCCTGATCGGCCATCAAGGCCAGCGTCATCCCTTCCGTGCCGCGCAGCGACTCGATCAAGGGGATGCCGATAAAGGCAGTATTGCCCAATCCGGCCACCAGGGTCAGCGCGCCGACTCGTGCCGGCGACCAGTGCAAGGCACGCCCGATGAACGCGAACACGGCCCACGCGCCCAGGAAGACCAGCATCAACGAAACGGCGAGGAACCAGAATTGCCACTCGAAACTTGCTGCGGGAATCAGATGCAGCACCAGCGCCGAGAAGGCAACGTTCAGCACCCACCAGTTGAGGCCTTGCGACAGCGCCGGCGGCGGACGAACGAAACGTGCAACCAGGGCACCCAGGGCGAAGCAAGCGAAAGGGAGCAACAGGGACGACATGAGTAGCCCGGAGGAAATGGGGAAGGAGCGGCGCGATCGACTCGGGCCGAAACGGCTAGTCTAACCGAGGCGGTTCCCACGAGCGGAGCGGGACGAGTCCGGCCTCGCCCCGCTCCATCGCAATACCCAGGACGTCCACAGCGGGCGCTCCGTCGAGCCGATACAGGCCGGCGTCGGCGTACGCGCTCTTGGCCCGGCCTGCGATCAATTCCTCTTCTTGAAACCCGCGGGCACCTCGAAAGTCTGCGGATTGACCGCGTTGCGATTGACGGATATCAGCTCGGTGCTGACCGTCATGAACGGAACCAATCCACCGGGCATCGCGGCGGGAGCGACGGCCGGCTGGGCCGGGGGCGGAGCCGCATCCTTTTTCTTCTTACCGAACATACCGCCGATCGCGCCTCCCAGGGCACCACCCAGTGCCTCACCGATATTGGCAGCCGCGTTGCCCGAATCGCCGGAGGAGGATTGTGCCTGCTGCACGCTCTGGCATTGAGCCCCACCGATGCCCAGCCCGAAGCTGGACTTCACCGGGTAGCCCTGCATGTCACCCATCTTCGCCGCGACTTGCTTCCACATGGCATCGTAGCGTCCGAACATTGCCTCGGCGCGTTCGGCAAAATCCCGCGAAGCGGCAGCATCCAACCCCATCTTCTCGGCATAGGCGCGCTGGTATGCCAGCACTTCGCTACCGGCATCGAAGTCCGGCGCCAGCCACTGCTCGAGCGACAAGCCGAAGTCGCACACCTCCCCGGTCTGCTTGTTCTTGCAGGACTGGGTCGCAACGATCGAAACGCGTTCCGCCTGGAAGCCGCCAATGCTCGCCGTCTCACCGGTCTTTTTCACATCCGCCTGCGGCTCCGACCATTCGCACTCGGACTCATCGACGCCGGAAGCGGCCGCCTGCTGCGATGCCTGGCCTTCCTGCGTTTGTTGCATGGCCTGCTGCATTTGTGCACGCTGTTCGGCGAAGGTCGTCTCGGTGTACGTCTTCTTGCTCGGATCCAGCGAGTAGATCTTGTCCTGGTCCAGCCGGACGATCTCTCCGCTTTGTCCCGCGCCGCGCGCCAAGGTCCGCATCATGCCGGACTCGAACTGCAGGTTGCTGTCCGTGCGAGCACGATCGCCGGCAATGGTCGTCACGGTCGTGCCGCTCATGTTCACCATCTTCATCAGGCCCGCACCGCTCACGGACATGCGCTCCTCCATGGTGATGTCGGCATGGGCCGTCGTACACAGCGCGACCGCCACGGCGCAGCTCAACAGGATGCGCGATGGGAGTGCTTTCCCCATGTAAATCATCGTTCGTCCTCCATCCGGATCATTGTTTTGCGGAAACGGCCCAAATCCTAGCACCGACCGCTCGCCCCGAAGCGGTAATAAGTCCGATCATGAGCTCGACGCCTGCTCGAGCAAGCTGCCCAGCCGTTCGCGGTGCATCGCGGCGAACTGACGAGCCTCGATTTCAAAGTGGTTGTGCCAGTAGCCGTGCCGCAGGCACTCCAGCAGGTAGCGCCACAGCGTCAGCCGGCGCGTCTGCCATTGGCGCAGCACGTGGAAGTATTCATGCAAGATGAGATCTGGATCACACCAGAACTGGTCAGCCGATTCTCGCAGCAGAATTCTATTGCGTCGCGTCGTGGCGCGGGCACCGCGGTGCAGCCGGGCATAGGCCGAGCATTCGATGACGCATACATGTTCCACCCGCTCACCGAATATTTCCTGTAACGCGGCGACGATACGGGCGGGAGGGATGCAAGGAGGCCGAAAGATGCGGGCGTGGAATCGCTTCACGAGGACAATCCAATGCGGTGCTTTACCACCTGGGGAAACCTTACGACAGCGTCGAGAGCCCGCCGAACGAGTCAGCGTCGGCGGCCCTCACCGGGCGACGACCCAGAGCATTTTGCCATCAATCCATTACACTCGAAATTATAGACTGTATATATCCCTACGCTTGGTCCGCCCGCATCCCATTGGGATTCACCCCGGCCCGGGTATGCATCGGATCAGGCGTCCGCGCGGCGGCCACCGGTCCGCCCTGAACCAAGGCTGACATCGAGACACCGTGTTCAGATTTTCACTTCGGCTTGTGCGGCCCTACTCGACATGGCTGCTGATCGTGAGCGGCGCGATGCTGGTCGAGACCGCCATGAGCCTGGCCGCGCCCTGGCCGCTGAAGATCGTGCTCGACTCGGTGCTCGACGCCGCCCCGCCGCCCGTATCGTGGCAATGGCTGACCGGCGCCGCCCCCGATCGCTTCATGCTGCTCAACATGGCCGCCGTCGCAACCGTCCTGATCGCGCTGCTGCAGGCGGGAAGCGCGTATCTCGCCGCGTATTACACGGTGAGCATCGGTCAGTCGATCGCCCACGATCTGCGGCAAAGCGTCTATGCGCATCTGCAGCGATTGTCGATGTCCTACCATGAACATCAGCAATTGGGACCGCTCATCAGCACCATCACGGACGACATCAATGCGGTGCAGGACTTCGCCTCGACATCGTTGCTCGATATCGTCATCGACACGCTGACCGTCATCGGCATGCTGGCCATCATGTTCGTCCTGAACTGGCGTTTTACGCTGGTCGCGCTGGCCGTGACGCCGCTGGTCACGCTGTTCGTGATCCGGCTGCGGGCGGTCGTACGCCAGGCCACTCACGATGTAAGACGGCGGCAAAGCGAGATCGTGTCGGTGGTGCAGGAAGGATTGAGCGCCATCCGCGTCGTCAAGGCATTCGCTCAGGGTGCATTCGAGCGCCAGCGGCTGGAGACCAAGAGCCGCGCGAGCGTCGAGGCGGCGCTGTACGCGCGCCGCGTGCGTTCCCTGCTGGGACCCGTGGTGACGGGGCTGACGGCGATCGGCACCGCCGCCGTATTGTGGTTCGGGGCGCGGGAGGTGATGGCCGGCGCGATGACGGCCGGCGCGCTGGTCATATTCATCACCTATCTCAGCCGGCTCTTCCAACCCATCCAGGCAATCGCCCGCGCCAGCACCGACATCGCCCAGGCAGTGGTCGGCCTGGAGCGCGTGCAATCGGTACTCGATGCCGATGAGCGGCTGCCGCGCGCGCCGAACGCGCGACGGCTCGAGCAGGTAACCGGAGGCGTCGAGTTCAGGCATGTCACCTTCGGCTACGATCCGGCACATCCGGTCCTGAAGGACGTCTCCTTCAACGCCGTCCCCGGTCAACTCATCGGGCTGGTGGGCAAGAGCGGCAGCGGCAAGTCGAGTCTGGCCAGCCTCATTCCGCGATTCTATGATCCGAACGACGGCGTCGTTGCCATCGATGGCCAGGACATCCGGCAGTTCACGATCCGCTCGCTTCGAGGACAGATCGGGTTCGTGCTGCAGGAGACACAGCTGTTTCACGCGCCGATCTGGCAAAACATCGCCTACGGCAACTCGCAAGCGACTCGCGACCAGATCGTCGCCGCCGCCCGGCTGGCGCAGGCACACGACTTCATCGAAGCCTTGCCAGAGGGCTATGACACCGTCGTCGGGCAGGGCGGGATGCCACTGTCCGGAGGACAGCGACAGCGCTTGGGCATCGCACGCGCCATGGTACGCGACGCGCCTATCATGATCATGGACGAACCGACCTCGGGCCTGGACGTCGAAAGCGAACGCCTGGTATTCGAAGGACTCAATCGGCTGCGACAGGGACGTACCACATTCGTCATCGCCCACCGGCTGGCGACGATCCGCAGCGCCGACGTCATCCTGGTACTGGACCAGGGGCGGATCGTCGAGCGCGGCACGCACGACTCGCTCCTGGCAGCAGGCGGCCAGTACGCCGAACTCCATGCTGCACAGGAGGCGATGAGCTACGACACGTTCTCCGATCCCGCCGCGGGAGACCCATGACGATCGCTCGCGCAAACAGATCCTTCGAAGCAGCCCGATCCTCGAACTGATGACCGGTCACAGCACGAATGCCCGGCATGGACGATCTGCGCCGCGCAGGCTTCAGTCACGCGTATCGATTCGATAGACCCGCTCGACCAGCCTGCTGACGCCGCGCTCACGAAAGCGCGCGTTGTCCGGCGCAGCCGATACGTCGACCTCGGCCAGCTGTCGTACGTCGCACGCCGCAAACAGCCTGTGCACTTCCTGATCAGCCACGGCGAACGGCGGACCGCTCATTTGCACTGGGTCGTAATCAAGGGTGATCAAGAGAATCGGCGTACGAGCCGGTAGCGTCGCCAGCAGTTTTCGTACGTAGGATTCGCGCATCTGCGGCGGCAGTGCGATCAGCGCCGCCCGATCGAACACCGCCCCGACAGCAGCCAGCTGTTGCGGCTGCAAATCAAAGAAATCGCCGCATAGGACGGTGACTCCGCGTCCCTCCCAGCGCTCGTACGGACCCTCTGGAACGACCTGCGCTGGCACGCCCCACTCCTCGAAGAATCCACTGACTGCCGTACGGGCGATCTCCACCCCCAGCACCAGGTGACCCTGTTCGTACAGCCAACGCATATCCAGGCTTTTGCCGCACAACGGTACCAATACGGTCGCGTCCGGCGCCGTCCCCGGCAGTGGCCAGTACTTTTTCAGCAACTGATTCGTATGGCGCTGGTGAAAGCCGATCTGGTGGCTCTTCCAGCGATCAAGCCAGAAATCGCGATCCATGGATGATATGTCCTCCGTCAGCGGCGCCTCGGATGCGTAGCACGATCCTACCGCTGGTGCCTTGGCGTTGCAGTACCGATCATTCGCTCCTTCGCGTCCGCGCCACGATACCACCCTGGCGGGACCAGGCTGCCGGGTCGCGCGCACGGGCAACTTCCAGCCCGGCAATGCATAAGGCAATCCAGGCCATCCCCAATGCATAACCCGCCAGCACATCACTCACATAATGGACCTGCAGCATGACCCGGCTCGAGCCGACGAACCCGATCAAGGCCGCGACGACGATCGCCACCGGAAGGTGCCAGACGCTGCGCGTGTGGCGCACGATCAGATACCCCAGCAAGCCATAGAGCAGCACCGAGCCCGATGCATGGCCGCTCGGAAAACTCCAACCGGTCTCCACGATCAAGCCATGATCGTGGATGGGCCGCTGTCGCTGGAAAATCAATTTCAACAAGGCATTCAGAAGCCCGCCGCTTACCTCGGCCACGATCCATGCCAGCGCCAGCATCCAGCGCCGCCGCGCCAACAAGACGATTGCCACAACCGCCCCGAGCAGGAGCAGGAATTCCGGGTCGCCAAGCCGGGTGATGACAGAAAAGAACTGCAACGTCCCGCCCGATACATGCGTCCGCAGCGCCGCGCTCAACGCCACATCGAAACCTGCCATGGAGTCGTCGATACCGATCTCGTCGGCCAGCTCGAAGAACACGTAAAACGACAAGGCGGCCAGCGCGAAAGCGGTCACGGCATAGAGGCCGAGATCGCGCATCGCGGTCAGGGTACGCGACATCGGTGGCCCCAGGGCGGGCAGATTGCTGAGCCTTTCGGCGATGCCTGCACGAGCCATTGCATCTCCCATGGCTGCGGCAGCCTGCCTGGCCCAGGGCGCGTAGCGGTTCAGCAAATGCCAGAACAGCGCCATCATGACCAATACCATGGCGACCATACCGAGCAGAATGAGCAAGGCATGTCGCGCGACGAGATCGGCAAAAGATTCCATCATCGAATCGCACCGACTCGCAACGACCCCCACCTTGCCGCCAGCGCAATCGGCACACCGACACCGAATGCATGCACCAGCAGATCTGCCGCCACGACCTCCGGCACGAACCTCAGCGGGTGCGGGAACGCCGACAGTGGCAGCACGATCAGGTTCATGACGGCGTAGACCAGGATGCCGTAGAGTGCACCAGCGGTCACCGGATGACGCGTCAGGAAGTGAAGTTGGCGGCTCGCCCCATAGAAGATGGCCGCCAGCAGCAATGCCAGCACAAAATGCAGGAACAGTCCCAGAATCGCGGTTGGATGGCCGCCTTCATAGGCTCCTTGACCGAGCAGGCCGCCGGCGACCGACTGCAGGACGCGAAGCGCCGGGACCCCCCGGGCTGCTGAAAATACGACGGCGTACAGGATGTCGAGCGATCCCGCGATCAGGCCCCCGGCGAGAATCGCGGTCAGGACAATATTACGACGATCGTTCATTGGGCGGCCTCCAGCGAGCGCTTCCGGCGGGATTCAGTGCCACTGAAAACCGCTGCATGACCTTGTTGCCGCTGCATCGAATGGCACTGTGAACGATGCGCGACAGGACGAACAGACCGGATGCAATGGCAACAACTCAAGCAGATGGCTAATTGTCCGGGTCTTCAAGATGATGTGCTCGTTGCGCCGGGAGCGCCACCGATTGAGGGCGTAGAAAATGCGGATATCACCCACGAAGATCAGCAGCAGCAGCGCGCAACACGCTGGCGGCCGGCCGAAGCGCACAGCTTCCGAATGACCCGCTTCGCCGCGTTCCGGCTTCAATGGTGCGCACGCGCGGTCTTGGCGGTCGCGCTGTTCGGGCTGTCCGCCTGGGGAACCCTGGCGTTGTGGTACCAGGCCGGCGGCCCTGCGCCCGTGCGCTGGATGTCCATCCTGGTCTGGGGTGTCCTGGGAGGGTTGGCGACGACTGCAACGCTCCGGGCATCGCACGCTCGAGCATGGCGAACCATCCTGCTGCTGTTCGCGAGCGCCGCGCTGGCACTGCTGATCTGGTGGGGCTCCCTGGCACCCTCACACCAGCGCGACTGGGCCGACGATGTCGCGCGCCTGCTCGAGGCCGAAACGGATGGCAGGCACGTGGTATTACGCAACGTGCGCAACTTCGACTGGCGCAGCGAAACCGACTATACGCCGCGCTGGGAAGTCCGCGCCTACGACCTCGACGGACTGGCCTCGGCAGACCTGATCCTGTCGTACTGGATGGGTCCACACATCGCGCACACCCTGATCGCGTTCGGCTTCGACGATGGCCGGCAGGTAGTGTTCTCGCTGGAGATCCGCAAGCAACGGCACGAATCGTTCTCGGCCATCGGTGGCTTCTTCAGGCAGTTCGAGGTGGTGCTGGTGGCCGCCGACGAGCGCGACATCGTGCGCACCCGCAGCAACGTGCGGGGCGAGGACGTGTATCTGTACCGACTGAACCTCGACCGAAAGCAGCTGCGCGCGCTGTTCCTGGGTTATGTCGAGGAAGCCGCCGATCTGCTGCGCGAGCCGCGCTTCTACAACACCCTGACCAGCAACTGCACCACCCTGGTGTTCGGCCTGGCGCGCCAGATGTCGCCGGGACTGCCGCTGGACTACAGGCTGCTGCTGTCGGGCCATTTGGCCAGGTACGTGCACCAGCTCGGCGGCCTCGCGCCCGGATACACTTCCGCGCAATTGGAGGCACGCGGCCACATCAATGCGCGCGCGCTGGCCGCCGACGCCAGCGGCGAGGATTTCTCCCGAGCGATCCGGCACGGTGTTCCCGGCGTGCCACCTTCGAGTCGGGTGCGATGATGAAAATCAAGGCACGCGCGGACCGCCTCTCAGGTCCGCGCCGCGACCAGCGCTCAGGCCCATGCGCACTCGAACATCGCCAGCAGCAGGCCGGTGCAGCGAACTGCTACCCGCCCGTGT
>JBEBRC010000045.1:0-17679 GCA_040395055.1 Steroidobacter denitrificans | reverse complement strand
CGCTGCGACAGACGAAAACGCCGGATCAGTCTGCGCGGGACGATGCGTATGGGCCGAAACCCCGGTGACCCGAATGCTTGCCGATCGAACGTTGAAATCGCCGCGGACTCGAGGCGTATGGTGGTTGCCGCAGTTGCCTGCAATGCTGCGTAGCGGAGTGCTCGCTTGAAGAATGCGAGAATAGCGGCGCGCCCCTGGTTCGGTCGCAACGCCGGCTTGCGCCCGCGGCTGGTGCTGATCGTGGGCATCGCGATGCTGGCGCCCGGTGCACTGGCGGTGCTCCAGGCAATATCCAGCTACAACAGCAACATGAGAAGCCTGGAGCGCAATCTGGCGCAGGCGGCCCAACTATCGGCGAGCGAAGAGGTCAGCATGATCGCCGCGTCGCGCGAGATCCTGACCAGCCTGGCGGCGCATCCAGACGTCCGCGCCGCCAAGGGACTCTCCTGTCGCCGCGCGTTGCAACGCTCCATCGGGGGGCTGGAGCAATATGTCGGAGCGGCGGTCGTTACTGCTCAGGGCGAGTTGAGCTGCGCGTCGGCACCAATGCGCACGCTCATCGATGTCGCCGATCGCGCCTGGTTCGCCGAAATCATGAGCGGCAACGCTTTCGTGGTAAGCGATTTGCTGGTCAGTCGCTGGCTGGGCAGCTGGGGAATCGTGACGGCAGTGCCGCTGCTCGATGATCAGGGAGTGATCAGCGGCGGCGTTGCATTGTTCATCGACCTCGATTGGCTGACGCGACGTTACCGGCACGGCGTGGGCGCGGACGACAGTGCCTTCGCGCTGTTGGACAGTCAGGGCGAGATCATCACCGAGGTCGCCCAACGCTCGCCTGCCAAAACACCCTTGCCCGACGGGAAGCTGATCGTACAGCAGCTGCGTACGCCTGTGCCGAGTACCCAGACGCGTACCTTCCGGGCGCGCGGACATGATGGCACCTGGCGGTTGTACGCCATCAGTCCGCTGCTGGGTGGGCGCATCTTCGTGATCCTGGGGACGCCGATGCTGACTGCAATCGGCCCGCTTGCACTGCAGATGGCCTGGGGTGTTTTGACCCCGCTGCTGATGTGGGTCCTGGCCATCGCAGTGGTGTGGTTTGGTATCGAGCATCTGGTCGTGCGCTGGATCACTTATCTGGAGCGCATCACCTCCGCCTATGCCTCGGGCAGGCACAGCGTGCGGCCGGAACGCGCCAGCGATGCGCCAGCCGAGATTCGCAGCCTGGGAGAGACCTTCTCGCGGATGGCCGATCTGCTTTCCGCGCGCGAGGCGGAATTGCGTGATTCGCTGGCGCAGAAGGAAGTCCTGGTGCGTGAAATCCATCATCGGGTCAAGAACAACTTGCAACTGGTCATGAGCCTGCTCAACTTGCATGCACGGCGTATTCGCGATCCGCAGGCGCAGGAGGCCTTCGAGGAGGCGCGTAGCCGTATCAACGCACTGGCGACATTGCATCGCAGGCTGTACGAATCGGAGAGCCTGCAGCAGATCGACCTGCGCTGGTTCCTGGAGGATTTGTGTGCCGAGCTGCGGCGCGGGGGATTGTCACGCGGCCGTCATGTGGAATTGACGATCGAATCACCGAGCGAGGTCATCGGTTCGGACGTTGCGGTACCGCTCGGACTGCTGGTGACGGAGGCGATCACAAACGCCTATAAGCACGCCTTCAACGAACGCGACGGCGGCCATATCCATGTCCAGGTCACACGCGAATCGCCGACGATCCTGTTGCTCATGGTGCGCGACGATGGTGTCGGCTTCGATGCCAGCGGCAGCGCCGTCAACAATGGACTGGGGCGCTCGCTGATCGAAGCTTTCGTCCGTCAGTTGCGCGGGCAACTGGAGATCCGCTCGCACGACGGTACCTGCGTGCAAGTACGATTTTCAGCGCCGCTGCAGCTTGCGTAAGGGGCAGGATCGCAGTCCAGCTTGTCCGCTCCCGGCTTGCGTCCAGCTCGATCGTTGACTGATGAATCCTTGCTCGCGGGCGCTGTTGGTGCTGCGGCAAGCCGACTTGTCGCGCTTCCTGGTGGCGCGTTTCATGGCCACCGGATGGTTTCGAATCGGGCCTGACGGTGAGATGGAGGGGTGCCGTGCGCGCGTGGCGATCGGCGGCCCTGGCGACGCTGGCGGTGACCGGCTGTGGATGAAGTTACCCATGCTGCGGCGTATGAAGGAATCCCGCGGCCAAGGCGGTAGCGGGTGTAGGGATGGTGCCATTGACACTGTATTTACATACAGTAATATTGCATCATGCCTACTCCGACCCGAACCGCCACGCGTATTGGCCGCGGTGCTGGCTCGAACGCCGCCGGTCGATTCGAGGCGACGCGCGTCGAGGTGGTCGATGACGGCTGGGGCAGCCTGGATGAGGCCCTGCCGGAGTTCGCGACGGTGGTCCAGCCCGAGCCGGCGCGCTCGATCATTTCTCGCAACGAATCGCCGGATCTGCCTTTCAGCCAGTCGATCAATCCCTATCGTGGCTGCGAGCACGGTTGCATCTACTGTTATGCGCGGCCTTCGCACGCCTATCTCGGTCTGTCTCCAGGTCTCGATTTCGAAACGCGACTGTTCTACAAGCAGGATGCCGCGCGCTTGCTCGAGCGAGAACTGGGGGCGCCGGGATATCGCTGCTCGCCGATCACGATCGGCGCCAATACCGATCCCTACCAGCCGATCGAAAGAGAGTATCGGGTAACGCGCAGCATCATCGAAGTGCTGGCGAAGTGCCGCCACCCTTTTTCCCTCATTACCAAGAGCACGATGATCGAGCGCGATATCGATCTGCTGGCGCCCTTGGCGCGCGAGCGGCTGGTCGAAACGTTCGTCAGCGTTACCACGCTCGAGGACGAGCTCAAGCGTACGCTGGAGCCCAGGACGGCATCGCCCGCCGCGCGACTGAGGACGATTCGCCGCTTGAGCGAGGCGGGGGTGCCGGTGGGGGTACTGGTCGCGCCAGTCATCCCGGTGCTGACGGACTCGCAGGTCGAGCGGATTCTCCAGGCAGCGGCTGCCGCGGGGGCTGGCAGCGCCGGTTACGTGCTGCTGCGTCTGCCGTACGAACTGAAGGAGTTGTTTCGCGAGTGGCTCGAGCAGCATGAGCCGCTCAAGGCGAAGCACGTGATGTCACGATTGCAGGCCATGCGCGATGGGCGCGACAACGATTCGCGCTGGGGCCGGCGCCAACGCGGTCAAGGCGTATACGCGCAATTGCTGGCCCAGCGCTTTGCCGCCGCCTGTACCCGCCATGGTTTGAACCAGCGGCAGCGTTTTGCTCACAATCTCGAGGCGTTTCGTCCGCCTGGCGCGGGCCCGCGCCAGCAGCTGCCGCTCATTTGATCCCGCCGTTCATTGGGTGCATCGCTCATCGCCCGCATCCTCGCCCTTGCGGCCTTTGCCTAGGCAGAAGAACCGCAGCGCGCCGGGAGGGCGTGCGCCGCCGACGCGACACGCGGTTTACCGTCATTGACGGGTGGGTGGTTGGCGTATACTCGAATCCGCATTCGAGAGCGAATTTCGGCGCGTGCCGGAAACTTCAGCGATGGATCTGCACCTGCAAACCCGACAGAGGCCGCGTGTATGAACCCTGCGTCACGTTCCGACACCCGCGTTGCGGCTGGTTCGAAGTGCCCCGTCGCTTCG
Source organism: Steroidobacter denitrificans (assembly GCA_040395055.1). Lineage (GTDB taxonomy): Bacteria > Pseudomonadota > Gammaproteobacteria > Steroidobacterales > Steroidobacteraceae > Steroidobacter > Steroidobacter denitrificans_A. The sequence continues at coordinate 14,034 of JBEBRC010000045.1, read as the reverse complement.
ATGATTCGCGTCGGCGGGGCGGCGGTGTTGTGCTCCGCCCTGGCCGGTTGCATGACGGCAAAGATCGAGGAAATGCGCGAAGCACCGACGCAAATCTCATCGCATGAGGCGATCGTACTGCTGGCGAAGCCGCATCTGGAAGGCACCGGCACGGAAGATAAATTTCTGGATTGCCTGGAAAGAGAGCTGGTCGGCGTGTCGGTATCCGCGGACGTCGCCGAGCGGCAACGCGCAGGCAAGGCAATCGAGCCGCGCAGCAACCTGGCGAAGGGTCCGTTTCAGATCTACGCCGACCATTCCTTTATCGATGCCTTGTATCCTTGGTTGGAGCCCAGTACCGCGCCGGCGAATGCGCAGGGTTTCACGACATTCCTCGCGCGCCCGGGCGTGAGCGATCTGGTCGCTTCCATGGGAGTGCGCTATATCGTTTGGATCGACGGCATCACGCAGAAAACCGATGGCGGAGGCAGCATTGCCTGTGCTGCGGGTCCAGGTGGCGCAGGGTGCCTGGGTCTGGGATGGTGGGAGAAGACTTCCGACTACGAGGCGACGATCTGGGACTTGCGCGAGGGTATCAGCGCCGGCAGCCTGACGACCGATGTGAAGGGTACTTCGGTGATGATCGGCGCGATCGCGCCGATCCCGCTGATCGCGCCGGTGCAAAGCACGGCTTGCGATCGACTGGCAGGGCAGTTGAAGTCTTTTCTGCTGGGTAGCGGCGAGGAGGAAGTGGCAGCGGTTTCGCCGCCGCAATAGTTGATTCGCCCGCCGCGGATCGAGCCTCGGGGCGGGCGCTCAGCCCGCGTTCAGCTCAGAGGCGGCACAGTTCAGCCGACGGCGACAACCTGACCATGGGCCAACGCCGTGGACTGAACCAGGGAGCGACCAGAGCCTAAGGATCGACCAGGCACTTAGTAAGGAGGAGTGATGCAGAACCATCATCCATGGAATCGAGGCCTCGCCATCGCGGCGCAGGTGCTCGCGGTGGGCACTGCGTCCGCATTCCTCATGGGCGGCTGCGTCAGTCAGCAATCCAGTTCCACGTCCATGCCGTCTCCAACCTCATCGCCGCCCTCCTCGGGCGGGGCAGCGGGGGGGGCGTCCAGTCCCAGCGGCGGGGGCAGCCCGAGTTCCGGAGGCCAAAGCGGCCCCAGCGGCTCCTCGTCATCGATGCCTTCATCCCGCTCCGGTTCCGCAGGTGGCGCTTCAGGCAGCCAGGGCAGTGCCGGCACGATCGGCAGCCCGGGATCCCAATCCGGCGATCGAAGCGGTGCCAGCCATGCCGGAGGCGCGACGGGCAGTTCCGGCGGCGCGACCGGCAGCAGTGGGCAGGATGGCGGTTCGCAGGGTGGGTCCAGCGGCGGCGCCCAGGGTGGTGCGCAAGGCGGTCCTCAGGGCGGGGCACAAAGCGGTGGCTCTCAGGGCAGCGGCTCTCAGGGAGGAGGCGCCCAAGGCGGCTCGCAGTCCGGTGCCGGAGGTTCGGCCGGTCCGACGTTGGGAATCCCAATGCCCGGTAGCGGGTCGCCGGCGGCCGGCGTGCCCTCGCCGAACACCGGTGGCGGCAATGCCGGAGGTATGCCGGATGCCGGCGCAGGTGCCGGCGCTGGCGGCTCACCGAACGAAAGCATTTTCACAGGTTCGAGCGGCAGCGCTGGCTCAGCGGGTGGCGGCTCGGCGGGCGGTGGCGCAGCAGGCGGCGGTTCCAACGCAAGCTCCAGCGGCGCTGCGGCTGGCGGCGGTGCCGCCGCGGGGTCGGGCGCGCCGGGCGGAGTGGCCGGAGGGGGTTCGTCGGGTGCAGCGGGTGGCAGCGGTGGCTCGGGATCCGCGGCCGGCTCGCCGGCGAGCGGTGGCTATGGCGGCAGCAACGTACCGATGACCACGGGCGAGCGGGCTGCTCAGATCGATCGCGAACTAAATGCTTCGCTGGGCGTTTTTGATGGTCGCCTGCGTGAGGAGCAGGCAGTCATTGCTGGGCAGCGCGGCGGGCGCGGCGGTGCAGGCGGCGGACAGGGAATGGGCGAGGATGGAATGGGCGGATTCGGCGACGGCTCCGGCGATGGGGGCGGTACCGACGGCGAGGGTGCGGGACAGCAAGGTGCAGGCGGCCAGGCCGGCCAGCAGGGCCAGGGCCAGGGAGATGGACAGGGTCAGGGCGATGGTAGCGGGCAGGCAGGCCGGCAAGGCGGCGGCGGAGGCGTTGGCGGCGGTGGCCAGGGAGGCAGCGGGCCGAATACGGTGCCAGCGGGTATTCCGGACGGCAGCGATGATGACATCGTGGCGCGGCAGTTGCGTGAGGCGGCGATGAGCGAAACCGATCCGGAGTTGCGGGAGAAGTTGTGGCAGGAATACAGCAACTACAAAAAGGGTGGTTGAGCGGATGCCCGGATCGAGTGCGTCAGGCATCGGGTTGCGAGGATGGAGAGCGGGTTCGGGGCATGACGGGCGAGATAGCGCACGAGAACATGGTTGAATGCATATGAATCGCACCATTGCCACCCTGATGCTTGCCTCGTTGGCCGTAGCGGGCTGTGTCACCCATGAAACGCGGCCGCAGACGCGCGTCAAGGCGATCCAGGCCGCAACGGAGATCCCAACCGAACAGCTGCTCGACGTCGGGGTGCGACTGTTCGATGAAAATACCCCAACGGATGAAAAGACGCTGGAACGGGAGCACATCTTTCCCGAGGTGCGTCGGGCCGAGGCGCGTTATTTCCCGATGCAGATCCGCAATACGCTGGAAGGTACCGGGCAATGGGGGCAGGTGCGAGTGATGCCGCAGGATGCCGATGCGCTGGATGTGCATGTCGCGGGCAAGATCCTGGAGTCCAACGGGCAGGTCCTGCGCGCCGAGATCATCGTCAGCGATGCCACGGGGCGCCTGTGGTTCAAGCGGCAGTACCAGCAGGCAGCCGATACGCGGGCCTACAAGGACCAAAGCGGCCGGCCGCGTGATCCATTCCAGAATCTCTACAGCACGCTGGCCAACGACATGCTGATGTTCCGCCGGCAGCTGGTCGCTGCCGAGATGGAGAACATACGCCGCGTGTCGGCATTGCGTTTCGCCTCGGATCTGGCGCCCTACGCATTCCAGAGCTACCTGGGCGAGGACAAGAAGAGCGGCATGTATCAAGTGATACGATTGCCGGCGGACAACGATCCGTTGTTCACGCGCATGGACCGCCTGCGCGAACGGGACTACGCGCTGCTCGATACCATCAATGAGCACTATGCGCTGTTCGCGGACAACATGATCGAGCCGTACACCAGCTGGCGTCGCTACAGCTATTCGGAACTCGAAGCCGAGAGCGAGGCCAAGCGCTCGGCGCTCACGCGCAAGCTGCTCGGCGCGGCTGCCATCGTCGGTGGCCTGGTCGTGGGCAGTGAAACGAACACCTACGCCGGCCAGGCGGCGGCCACCGGCGCGATCTTCGGCGGCGCTTACGCCATCAAGAGCGGTTTCGACAAGGGTGCCGAGGTGAAGATGCACTCCGAATCTCTCAAGCAGTTGGGCGAGTCGTTCCAGGCGGAGGTTCAGCCGATGGTGGTCGAGGTCGAGGGCCGAACGTTGCAGCTCAAAGGCACGGCCGAAGAGCAATACCACGAGTGGCGACGCCTGCTGAAGGAACTGTATGAGAACGAAACGGGGCTGCCCGTGCGAGTACCGGCGGCCGCGAATGACGCCCCGGCGCCTGAAAGCCGTGATCAGACCGGTTGACGGCGCATCGCGGGGAATGCCGGCTTTCCGAAGCGCATTGCAGGCATGATGCTGGAGAGTGGGCAGGAGCTGTCTGCAAGGTTTGCTCTGGTCAGGCTCCTTGGCACCGGCGGCAGCGGCGAGGTATGGCTGGCCCAGGATCGCGAGCGAGGTTGCTTCGTTGCAACGAAGATTCTCGCCCCCGAACTGGCGCGCAACGATGCCGCACTGGCGCTGTTGCAGGCCGAGTACGAGCGACTGCGCGGGCTCACCCACGAGCATATCGTGCGTGTGGACGGGCTATATCGCTCGGACCGCCATGCATGGATCGCCATGGAGTACGTCTCGGGCGGCGATATCTCGCAACTGCGCGGACGTGGTTGCAGGGAGATCCTGCGCGCCACGATTCCGGTGGCAATGGCCATTGCCTATGCTCACGAAGCCGGAATCGTGCATCGTGACGTGAAGCCGGCCAATGTGCTGCTCAGTGCGGACGGAGCGGCAAAGTTGGCCGACTTCGGCACCGCCTTGACCTTGTCCGCGACGCCGCTGGCCGATGCCGGGCGCGGCTCGCCATACAGCATGAGTCCGCAGCAGCGAGCGGGTGCGCCTGCCAGCGCAGCGGACGATATTTATGCCTTCGGTGCGATGCTGTACGAATTGCTGTGCGGCTATCCGCCGTTCTATCCGGATGAGCCCCCGGCGCGCGAGGAGGCGAGGCCCCGTCCGCTGCCCGGGTTGGTACCACCGGTGCTTGCTCGTACGATCGAGAACTCGTTGGCCTGGGAGCCGGCGCAGCGTCCGGCCGATATGAGAGCGGTCGAACGAGAGTTGAACACAGTACTTGCGAACTTGCCTGCTACAGCCATCATCAATGTCGTGAACGAGCCGACTCCTCCCAGAATCGAACCCCCGGCTATCCGCGCGCCGGCGCCGCGTGGTGAGCCGCTGCGCGGCGAGTGGCGCCGCCCCAGCGGTGGCGCGGGGCCAGGCGACGATGAGTTGCGCAAGCAGGGGTTTCGTCGCGGACTGGGTGCCGCCGCGGTGGCGGTGGGCGTCGCTGCCGTGGTGGTGGTGTTCTTTGCCTTGCCACGCTGGGTTGCGCAGGAGCGACCCGTGCAAGAGGTCCCTGCCGCAGCGCTCACGCCGCCGCCGGCGCCGGCCGCGGAGCCCAAGCAGGCAGCCTTGGACTTTGCGGCGCTGGCGCGCGCGAAACAGCAGGCCGACGAGTTGCGTGCCGGGCTGGATGAGCGGCTGCGGGCGCTGGAGGAGCGTGCCGCCCCGGAGTGGGGCGAGGAGCAGTTCGGGGACGCGGCCGAGGCGCTGGCAGCGGGTGACGAAGACTACGGGCAACGCGAATATTCCTCGGCCGTGGCGCACTTCTCCGCGATGGAGCCGCTGCTGGCGAGCTTGGAGGCGCGCGCCGCCCAGGTGCTCGCGGACCAGCTTCGGCAAGGGGCGGCCGCCCTACGCGGCGGCCAGTCCGCCGAAGCCAGGAAGGCTTTCGAGCTGGCGGCGAAGATCGAGCCCGGGAATTCGGCTGCGGCGCAAGGCCTGAAGCGTGCCGCGACGCTCGACGAGGTGATGAATCGGGTGGCGACCGCCGAACGCTTGGAAAAAGACGGCGAGCCGAGCGCGGCCTTGTCGAGTTTTCGCGCGGCGCTGGCGCTGGATAGCCTGGCGCCCAGGGCAGCCGAGGGCGTGGGGCGCATCGAGGCCCGCTTGGCCGGCGATGCCTTTGCCAGCGCCATGGCGCGCGGCTACGATGCGTTGGCGAGCGCGAACTATCCGGCGGCGCGCAGCGCGTTCGAGGCTGCCCGCAAGATACGTCCCAATGCGCCCGAGATCGCGCCGGCATTGCAACAGATCGAACAAGAACAGCGCACGGGCATTATTGCCGCCAAGCTGGGCGAGGCGCAGCAGCTGGAAATGCAGGAGCGCTGGGCCGAGGCGCTCAAGGAGTTTCGGGCTGTCGTCGAGCTGGACTCGACCATCGCCGCGGCCAACGAGGGGATCGAACGGGTGGCGCCTCGAGCGGCGCTCAATGAGCAGTTGGAGCTGTACCTGACGCAACCAGAACGCCTGTTCAGCCAGCCGGTGCGGGCCTCGGCGAAGGAGATGCTGGGGCGTGCGGCCGCGATCGAGAGTCCCGGCCCCATTCTGCGCAAGCAGATGGCCACCTTGCAGCAATGGCTGGCGCGCGCGGACGTGCCGGTGCCGGTGGCGCTGCAATCCGACAATCTCACCCATGTGACCATTTACCGCGTGGGCGAACTGGGTTCGTTCGCGCAGCGCTCGCTGGAGCTTCTGCCGGGCAGCTATACCGTCGTCGGCACGCGCCCGGGATATCGCGACGTGCGGCGGGAGATTCTGGTGCGGCCTGATGCGGCGCTCGAGCCGGTCGTCATTCGCTGCGAGGATCGAATTTGAGCGGCTTGATTGTTCGCGAAGCCCTGGGTGAGCGTCGGTTCGCAGCCGCGGATTTTCCTGTCGGCATCGGCGGCACCGGCAGCGCGATCCTGGTCAGCGGCCGCCCCCCCGGTGTGGAGGCCTATATCGGGCTGCACGAGGACCAGCTGTTCCTGCAGCCCGCCGACGGCGCGCAGGTGCTGCATAATGGCGTGCGCATCACGAATTCGACATGGCTGCGCAGCGGCGATGTCGTGAATCTCGGCGATGCCAGGCTGCGCCTGGTCCACGATGCGCAATCCAGTGAGGAACTGATCGCCGAAGTCGACGACGGCAGCAGCGGCAATATCACCGCGCCGCCGATCATCGCCGCCGATGCGCATTTGCGCAGCGAAAGCGAAGGCGAGGCGGAGCAGATCGATGCCATCCGTTTCCATCGCAGCGATAGTGCCGGATCGCGCCGTGGCGTCTCGTTCAACCCGATGCGCGCGGCACTGGGGGTGATGGCGCTCATCGCGGCGACGGTGCTGTGGTTCATCTTCACCGCGACCTCGATCAGCGTGCAAACCGATCCTGAGGCTGCGGCTGTCCAGTTCGACGGCCCTGCGCCCACGGTTCGATTCGGAGATCGTGTGTTGTTGCGATCAGGTGACTATGTGATCGTTGCCCGGCAAGCCGGTTACGTCGATGCGCGGCTGGAAGCCCATGTGACCGGCGAGGCGAACCAGCAGTTCGCGCTCAAGCTGGAGAAACTCCCGGGGCGCCTGAACATCGAGGTTCCCGCGGCGGCGCGCGTTAGCATCGATGGCGAGGAGCTGGGCGAGGCACCCGCAGAGTTCGAGCTGGCGGCGGGCAGCCATACCGTGGCGATTGCAGCCGAACGGTATCAGCCGTTCAGCGCCGAGGTCGAGGTCGAGGGCGCGGGTCAGACGCAGGTTTTCCGTCCCCAGCTGGTGCCCGATTGGGCGGTCGTGGAGGTCAGCTCCGAGCCGGCGGGTGCAGAGTTGTTCGTCGATGGCCGCCCGGTCGGGGTCACACCGCTGAAGACCGAGATCCTGGCCGGCAATCGGCCGTTGGAGCTGCGCCTGGCGGGCTTCGAGCCATGGACGACGGACGTGCAGGTCAAGGCGAACGAACCGATGAGTCTCGGCCCGATCAAGCTGGGCCTGCCTGACGGCCGCCTGGCGCTTCGCTCCGAACCTTCGGGCGCGAGTGTATCGGTAGCGGGCGTGTATCGGGGGCGGACGCCACTGGAGCTGGATCTGCGGCCGGATCTGGCGCACACGATCGCTCTGTCCCGGCCAGGCTATGAAGCCGCAACGCGCGAATTGTCGCTACAGGCCGGCGAACGCCGCAGTTTGAATGTACCCCTGCAGGGAATTTTCGGCGAGATCGTGGTGCGCGCGCAGCCTCCCGATGCGCAGATCTTCGTCGACGGGGCCGCGCGAGGCACTGCCAACCAGACCTTGCGGCTGATCGCCACGACGCATGAGATCGAGATTCGCAAGGCGGGCTTCGTCGATTTCAAGACCAGCGTCACGCCGCGGCCAGGTGTGCGCCAGGCGATCGATGCCGAACTGCTGACAGCCGAGCAGGCGCGCATGGCGGCGACGCCGGCGACACTGAGCAGCAAAGCCGGTCAGCAGCTGCGGCTCATGCCCATCGGGCAATTCACGATGGGTAGTTCACGGCGAGAACCCGGCAGGCGGGCCAACGAAGCCCAGCGCGACGTGGAGTTCAAGCGCGCCTTCTACATTAGCGTCACGGAGGTGACGAACGGGCAGTTCAGGAATTTCAAATCCGCTCACCGCTCCGGTATGGTCGGGCAGCACACGTTGGATCTGGACAACCAGCCGGTCGTCGGCGTGACCTGGGATGAAGCGGCGGCCTATTGCAACTGGCTGTCGCAGCAGGAGGGCCTGCCGCCTGCCTACGAAAGGAAGGGAGATCGCCTGGTCGCACTCACCCCGATGACAACAGGTTATCGTCTGCCTACCGATGCCGAGTGGGAGTGGGCGGCACGCCGTGAGGGGACGGACCGGTTCCGTCGCTACCCCTGGGGAGACGCGCTGCCGGTGGCGCCGCGTTCCGGAAATTATGCGGATGCGACCGCACGACTGATCGTTCAGGATGTCATTCCAGAGTATGACGACGGCTTTGCGGCCTCGGCGCCGGTGGGAAGATTCCCGCCCAACGCCCTGGGGCTGCAGGATCTGGGTGGCAATGTCGCGGAGTGGGTGCACGACTATTATGTCGTCAGTCTGGATGCGGGGCAGCTGGTAACGGATCCGATGGGCCCTGCCGAGGGCAACCAGCACGTGATCCGCGGTTCCAGCTGGAAGCACTCCAGTGTCACGGACCTGCGGCTGTCGGCACGCGATTTCGGTGATGGAGCACGCAACGATGTGGGCTTTCGCATCGCCCGATATGCGCAGTAGGCGCCAGGAGGACCAACCCATGAAATCCATGTCAAGACTGATTCGCGTATTCGCGCCTTGCGCCCTGCTCCTGCAGTGGGTATTGGCGTCGTCATCTTTTGCTGCATCGCCAACGGTGGCGCCGGCGCCTGCTCAGGAGTCAGCTGCGGTCGAGCCGCAGTCCAACCCGGCAACGGTAAACCGCCAGGCTCCGGCGTCCGCTGCACCGGCCGAGGAGCGCGCGGCGGCGCCATCCGACCAGGAGCCGGATGCCACGCAGCAAGAATCGCCAAGCGCCGCTGAAGGGAAGGCGTCGCCGCAGCGTTTCGTACCCTCCGAACAAGTACGCGCCGATTTCGACGTGTCCTTTCCCATCGATACGTGAACGCCAGGACCGGACCCATGGTTACTGCCACAGCACCACTTCCGCCTCGCCGGTTCCAGTATCCGAGCGAGTTCTTCGTGACCTTGCTGGCGTTGATCATTACGGTGCTCACCGTACATGCCCTGTACGTCGCCTGGATCGATCCAGTCGGCACGCAGATCGTCGCCGCCGAGCAGGCGCGCATGAAAGTCGATCCGGACTATGTGCCGGAGCGCTCGTTTTTCCTGGTGATCAACGCTCCCGAGCAGGAGGCCGAAATCATCCACTTCATTTGGGCGATGCTGATCATCGGCTACAAGGCGCTGCTGATCCGCCGCGAGCGCAAGCTCCTGAATCGCGAACTGATCCATGTCCCGGACGGCATCAAGGTATTGCCCGAGGATGCCAAGGACTACTCCCGCCGGCTCGAGGTGTTGCCCCCTGAAGACCAGCCGATGCTGGTGGTGCGCGCCCTGCAGCGCACGCTGGATCGCTTTGCGGCGACGCGCAGCATCCGGGACTCGGCCGAGACTTCGCGCGCCGTGTGCGATTCGGAAGCCGATCGCCTCGACTCCGGGTTGGCGATGATTCGCTACATCGCATGGGCCATTCCGGCGATCGGCTTCATCGGCACCGTGCGCCACATCGGGGATGCGCTGCTGCAGGCACACAAGGCGGTCACCGGCGACATCACCACTGTCACATCGAGCCTGGGCATCGCTTTCAATGCGACATTCGTGGCCCTGTTGTTGACTATCATTCTGATGTTCTTCCTGCACCAGCTGCAGCAGGCGCAGGAGGGTTTTGTCCATGACACCGACCACTGGATCGACCAGAAGCTGATCAGGCACATGCAGGTGAGGTGACGGCTTTACCGCCATGCTTTCTCTGGAACTCATCGATGCCGGCCTGGTCCTGGCGCGCCTGCGCGACGAGACGGTGGACGTGCTTGCCCAGGCGCCGGGCATTGCGCTGCTGGACGAACAGGCAACCCTGACCGGCGAGCAGGCCGCGCAGCGCGTCCGGCTGCAGCCATTGCTGGCCCAGACCGGCTTCTGGCGCGCCTTGAGCACCGAACCCCTGACTCGTCCCTCGCGGCTGGTTCAAACCAGCGCCGACCTCGCGTTCGTCCAGGCCGAGGCGCTGTTGGGGCGCTACAAGGCCGAAGATGAGCGAGTGCTGCTGGCGGTGCCGGCCGGCTATAGCCGCCAGCAACTCGGATTGCTGCTGGGCGTGGTCAACGAAACCGGTGTCGGCGTCGCCGGCCTGGTCGATGCGGCGCTTGCGGCCTGCAGTCTCGACCCCGCCCCGGCGCGCATCCTGCATCTGGACCTGGAAATGCACCAGGCGATCCTGACCGTGCTCGAGTATGCGGGGGGGGAGCGGGCCGGCCTGAAGCGCAGCCGCTTCGAGATCGCGTTGCGACACGGGGTACTGAACCTGCAGCAGACATGGGCGCAGTTCATTGCCGAGCATTTCGTGCGCAAGACTCGCTTCGATCCGCTGCATGATGCAGCGACCGAGCAGCGGCTCGTCGATCGATTGCCGCAATGGCTGGCGCAACTCGCCGACCAGGAGCAGGTCCTGCTGGAGATGCAGTTCGAGGACCGGCCGCTGGAGATCGAGCTGGAAAGAGCGCAGTTCATCGCGGCCGCGCAGCCGCATTACGACGAACTGTATCGACTGGTGCAGGGCGCGCGCGTCGCGGGCCTGCCAATCGAGCTGCGTGTCTCCCAGCGCGTGGCCGGGTTGCCGGGCTTGCTGCAGCGGTTCGAGACCTTGCGCGATTGCACGGTACAGATACTGCCATCCGGTGCGGCGGCGCGCGGCGCATTGCAGTACCGGGCCGCGATCGAGCGGCCGGCGAGTTCATTGGCGCTGGTGTACCAGTTGCCGGTGCCGCGCGCCGAAAGCGCCGACGCGACGCCATCCGATATCGAGTCCACGCCGGCGCCGCTGCGGCCGACGCATGTATTGTTCCAGGGGCGGGCCTGGAGTCTGTCGGAGCAGCCGCTGCTCGTGGGTTGGTCGGTGGCGTCCGGCAGGGCACTGTCGTTGCCCGGCGCCTTGCCCGGGGTGTCGCGCTCGCACTGCACCCTGGTGCGGCGCAACGGCACGATCCTGGTCGAAGATCACAGTACCTACGGTTCCTACGTCAACGACGAGCGGGTCGTCGGCCGCACGACGCTCATCGTCGGTGACCGGCTGCGCCTGGGCTCGCCCGGCATCACCCTCGAATTGATTCAACTGGTTGACGACGATGGCACGGCGCAAGACTGAAATCTTCAGCATGTCGTTCCTGGATTGCATCACCTGCGCCTTCGGCTCGGTGGTGCTGGTCTACACCTTGATCAATGCGCAGGGCGGGCTGCGCCAGACTACCGAATCGCAGTCGCTGCGGGCAGAAGTGTCGCAGATGGAAGAGCAGGTCCTGGAGGGATACCAGCAACTGGTCGTGCTGCGCAATTCCCTGGTTCAGACCGACGATGAGAAGGTGCGGATCGAAGGCATGGGAACGCGGGTGCTGAGCGAGACCGAGCGCTTGAAGCTGCAACTCGCCGATGCGGACAAGGAGACCTTGTCGCGGCGCGAAGCGATCGAGCGGCTGAAGGCTGACTTGAAGTCCCTGGAGGAAGGCACGCGACGACTGGAAGGAGCCAGCAAGGATGCCAGTGCCCCGGGCACGAGGGTGCACGGCTTTATCGGAACCGGCGATCGCCAGTATCTCACCGGGCTGCGTGTCGGCGGCGATCGCATCCTGGTGCTGATCGACGTTTCCAGCAGCATGCTGGACGAAACCGTGGTCAACGTGCTGCGCATGCGCAATATGTCCGACGCGCGCAAGTTGATGTCGGAAAAATGGCGGCGCGCGGTCTCGACCGTGGATTGGCTCGCGGCGCAGATGCCAGCCGACGGACAATTCCAGATCTACGCGTTCAACACCAAGGCCTGGGCGCTGCATCCGGGATCGGATGGCAGGTGGCTCCAGACCAGCGATCCGAACGCCTTGTCCGAGGCCTTGTCGAATCTGCGCAAGACCATTCCCAGCGGTGGCACCAGCATCGAGAATGCTTTCATTGCCCTGAACGCACTGAATCCTCGTCCGGACAATGTGATCATGGTGACCGATGGGCTGCCGACGCAGGGCATGAGCCCGCCGCTGATACGCAAGACCATCGACGGCGACGGCCGCCTGAGGCTGTTCGAACGTGCCTTTGCCAAGTATCCGCGTGCAGTCCCCTTGAACATCATCCTGATGCCCATGGAAGGCGACCCCATGGCATCGAGTGCCTTCTGGGTGGCGGCGCGCAGCACCGGCGGGTCGTTCATCATCCCGTCGAAGGATTGGCCATGAGCGCGTGCGACGCGGGAGGTGGCGCATGTCGCGCAGGCTGAAGCGGCGGGAAACCGAGATCTTCAGTATCTCGTTCCTGGACTGCATTACCTGCGGCCTGGGCTCGGTGGTCTTGCTGCTGGTCTTGAGCAATATCCGGGCGCCGGATCTGGAGCAGTCCGAGCAGGATCTGCAGGCACAGCTGCTGCAGCTGCAGGATGAGCTGGTCGATATCGAGGGCCAGAGCGCAATCCTCAATCGCGACCTGCTGGCAAGGCAGGAGCAGCTGTCGGAGGAAAAACGACGCATCGCGCGCCTGCAGGGTGACTTGAGCGATATACGCGGCAGATACCAGTCATCACAACAGGATGCCGATGTCGCCAATCAGCTCGAGGGCCGGCTCGCTTCTGCCCAGCAATCCCTTACGGAAGAAATGAAGCGCCTGCTTGGGCAGGGATTTCGCCGCAAGGCGGATGACGCGGTCGGGGGAATCCCCGTCGACAGCGAATACATCATTTTCATCATCGATACCTCGGGCAGCATGTTCAATTATGCGTGGCCGATGCTGTTGCAGAAGATCGACGAGACCTTGAACGTCTATCCGCGTGTCAAAGGATTCCAGGTCATGAATGACGAAGGCACCTACATGTTTCCCACTTATCGCGGCAAGTGGATTCCCGACACGCCGGCGCAGCGCCGCCTGGTCATCGATCGCCTGCGCACCTGGAACGCATTTTCCAATTCGAGTCCCATCGAAGGGATCGTAGAGGCTATCCGCACCTATCACTCCCGGGACAAAAAGATTAGCCTTTATGTGTTCGGCGACGAGTTCACCGGTCCTTCGATCGACTCGGTGGTAAAGGGTGTGGATGTGATCAATCGCGAGGACGCGACCGGCGCAAGGCGCGTACGCATTCATGCTATCGGCTTCCCGGTACGCCCGGATGCGCCGCAGTACACCAGCATCCGCTTTGCGACCTTGATGCGAATCCTTTGCCAGCGCAACGGGGGCTCGTTCGTGGGGCTGGACAATCCGGAGCGCCGCGGCCCGCGCTTCCAGATCGGTGATTCATCCGAGCCGCCAGCGAGTATCGAGCCGATCCCGCGGAGACCATCTTGAAGCATCGACGACGCTCGGTACACCGATTCGAGCCGCGTGGCCGCCGCCGGTCGATCGGGCAGTTGTGCTGCGGGTGTCTCGGGGCGATGGCGCTGACCCTGATCTCCGGTTGCGGCCCGGTGACCCTGGTGGCCACCTCGAACATCCCCACGCCGCTGATCGTCAAGATTCCCGTCGGCGTGGCATTGTTCATTCCAAAGGAGTTTTCGCAGTACGTCCACGAGGAGGAGCGGTGGAGTACGACCTGGCATGTGGAACTCGGCCATGCACAGGCGGAAGGCATCTCGCGCCTGATGTCCTCGATCTTCGAGACGGTGGTGCCGGTGGACAGCTTGAGCGCCGGCGCCGGCGGGAAGATGGATGCTGGCATCCGTGCGATCCTCGAACCCAGCATCGAGGAATACGCGTTCGTGACGCCGCGTGATGCGGGCTCTCCGTTTTTTGCCGTCAGCATCAAATATCGCGTCAATGTCTATCTGCCCGACGGCAAACTCGCGGACTCGTGGGGCTTTACGGGCTACGGCACTTCCCCTGCGCAAGGTCTTTCGAGCGTGGCGCCGTTGGCGACCGCGACGTCATTGGCGATGCGCGATGCTGGCGCGAAGCTGGCCGTCGAATTTCGAGAGCAGGCAGTCGTGCGCGGTCTGCTGCCGCAGTCCGAGTCGGCCGATGAAGCGGACGCGAGTCAGCCCGCGG
>JBEBRC010000044.1:0-17722 GCA_040395055.1 Steroidobacter denitrificans | reverse complement strand
GCGGTCCGCGATTTCGCGCCCGGCCTGGCCGGGCGGACGGCCCGCGAGGCCGCTGCGGGCGCGGTCTTCGCGGGCTTTCGAGTGCGGCGAGTCTTTTGCATCAACGTATCGTATTGAAATCGCGCGTAAGCTATTGATTGACCATTGAGCGAAACCAGGGGCCCTGTTATATTCCGCAGCGTTATTCCGCTGTCGGGCGGCGCCGTGGACCTTTGAGAAGTCCGGCGCGGCACGCAGCTCATGCGCGGCGCCTGGAAAGCTGGTCCGAAAGAGGACCGACCCAAAGGCGCTGCATCTTAGTTGGTTCTGCTCGAACCTGTCTCATCAGGCTTTTCCGTCGACGGTGATCTGCGCTTGTCCTGGGAGTCCACTGGCTCCGCCTGCGCACCGGCTATCGCAATGTCGATGCCCTCGTTACCGGACGCCTGGATGTGGGCTCGCACAGAACCATCGCTCGGCCGCGCAAGCGCCGATGCCGGACCCGCAACTCGGGATCCGGGTCGTCGTCAAACGCTGCGAGCGGGCCACCACGTGACCGGATAAGAAATACGCGGGCAAGAGAGTGCGCAGTCAGGTCGCTTACCAAGCCTGGCATCCGCGATGCCCTCAACCCGCGCAGGCAAATATCGGATGAATTCATTCCCCGATCCAACCTTACCTGCCCCACTGGCTCCCGCCGTGCGTGATTTCGCGGCCTCTGAATATTCAGAAGGCTCTCATGAAGCGAATGCTTGTCAACGCAACCCAAGAAGAGGAGTTGCGCGTCGCACTTGTTGATGGACAAAGAATCTACGACCTAGACATCGAAATACCCTCCAGGGGACAAAAGAAAGCCAACGTCTACAAAGGACGCATCACCCGCGTCGAGCCCAGCCTCGAGGCCTGCTTCGTCGAATATGGCGCAGACCGCCATGGCTTCCTGCCGTTGAAGGAAGTCTCCCGCGAATATTTCAAGGCCGGACAATCCCCCGGCGGGCGGCCGAATATTCGCGACCTGCTCGATGAAGGCCAGGAAATCATCGTCCAGGTGGAAAAAGAGGAACGCGGCAACAAGGGCGCCGCACTCACGACCTTCATCAGTCTGGCCGGCCGCTTCCTGGTGCTGATGCCGAACAATGCGCGAGCCGGCGGGGTTTCGCGCCGCATCGAGGGCGAGGATCGCGAGCAACTGCGCGAAGCGCTCGACCACGTGACGATTCCCGAGGGCATGGGCGCGATCGTGCGCACCGCTGGCGTGGGCCGCTCGGCCGAAGAGCTGCAGTGGGACCTCGATAATCTGAAGGAAGTCTGGAACGCCATCTCCGAGGCGGCGGATGGCCGCTCTGCTCCGTTCCTGATCTACCAGGAATCGAAAGCGATCATTCGTGCGCTGCGCGATTACCTGGCCGATGACATCGGCGAAATCCTGATCGACAGCACGGAAGTATTCGCCGAGGCACAGCAGTACATGCAGCGCTTCATGCCCGCCGGCCTGCGCAAGCTCAAGCTGTACGAAGACAGCGTGCCGCTGTTCACGCGCTTCCAGATCGAAAATCAGATCGAATCGGCGCACTCGCACAAGGTCCACCTGCCTTCCGGCGGTTCGCTGGTCATCGACCCGACCGAAGCACTGGTCTCGATCGACATCAACTCGGCCCGCGCCACGCGCGGCAGCGACATCGAGACCACGGCGCTGAATACCAACCTGGAAGCCGCGGACGAAATCGCCCGCCAATTGCGGCTGCGCGATCTTGGCGGCCTGATCGTCATCGACTTCATCGACATGGAGTCGCAAAAGAACCAGCGCGCGGTCGAGGATCGGCTGCGCGACGCAGTCAAGCAGGACCGCGCCCGCATCCAGATCGGACGCATCTCCCGTTTCGGATTGCTGGAACTGTCGCGCCAGCGCCTGCGGCCCTCCATCGGCGAATCCGCCAGCATCTCCTGCCCGCGCTGCAACGGCATGGGCACCATTCGCAGCGTCGACTCGCTGGCGCTGGCGCTGTTGCGCGTCATCGGGGAGGAAGCCCGCAAGGATCGCACAGTCAAGGTGATCGCGCAGTTGCCGGTGGAAGTCGCGACCTATCTCATGAACGAAAAGCGCGACTGGCTGAGCAACATAGAAGCTGTCAGCCATGCGCACATCGTGCTGGTGCCGAACAAGTATATGGAGACGCCCGCGTACGAAATCCGGCGCGTGCGCGACGACGAGGCGCAGCTGCCCGAGAACAGCGCGATCAGCCATCAGATCCCGGTGGCACCGCTGCCGGCGTTCAACGAGGCGGTGAAGCGCGATGAACGCGCGGCGGCGCCCTCCCCGCTGGTGATTGCCGCCGGGGTACCGACCATTCCCCCGCCGCCCACGATCGCGCTCGAGGCCGCCCAGGCCGCGGCGCCGCAGGCCATCGAGCAGGTGGGCATCCTGGTACGACTGTGGCGCTTCTTCTTCGGCGGCGCCGGCCGTCCTCAGGCGCCGGCGGTCCCGGAGCGAGGCTCGCGCCCGTCCCCACGAACGGACAGTGGGCGCCGTGAACGAAGCGAAGGACGCTACAGCCGCGATCGCCAGGGACGACACAGCCGCGACCGCGGCCGGGGCCAGGAGCACAAGGATCGCGACAAGGAAAAAACCGCCCACGAAGCGCGGCGCGAGGGGCAACGCCCGGACCGCAAACCGCGCGACCAGGCCCATCCCGAAGCGGCACGCGGTGACAGCGCCGCGCGCACGGGGCAATCGGCTCGCGGTCCATCGCCGCAGACGCCCCCGCGACAGGAAGCGGTTTCCGCCCCGCCTGGATCCTCCAGTCCAGCCGTCGGGCCCGCCAACCAGGCAGCGGGCTCGATGGGTCAGTCCAACACTCAAGCGAACGCCGCCGGTCCGGCCCAGCCAGGCGCCCCTGCGGGCCAGTCGGGCGAGGCACGCACCGAGCGCAGTGGCCGTACACGCCGCGGCCGCCGTCGCCGTGGCCGAGGTGGTCGCGGTGGCGACGATAACGCCGCCGCCCCCACGGGTGAGAACGGCGCCGATGCGTCCTCGTCCACCGAGTCCCCTGAATCGCGGCATGAACCGCGGCATGAGCGGCATGAGCCACGCGACACCGCTGCCGGTGAGTCCGGCGCCGGTGCGCGCGTGCCACGACAGCCACAGCGGGAAGCGCCGCGATCCGAGCAATCATCGCCGCCCAGACCCGAGCCGGCGCCCGAGCAGCGCGCGGAGCCTCGCTCGGATGCCCCGGGCGAGCCACGCCCACAGCCGCCGTCACCCCCTGCGGCGCATGGCACCTCGCAACCGGCGCCTGCCGCCGAGGTCCCGCGCAACGTGGATCCCGTGCAGCGCCCTCCCGCCGCTGCCACGCCCTTGCCGCCGCGCGATACGGCGCCTCAACCGGCGCCCCAATCGGTGGCCCAGCCGGCGCCTCAGCCCGCGCCAGCCGCCGCCGATGCCAGCCGGTCCCAGGCGACGGAATCGCCCAATGCCGTGCGCAGCGACTCGAAAACGTTCACGGTATGGTCGTCCGCCCCACAACAGGGCGGCAGCTCCTGGGCTCCTCCTGCCAGCGACAGTCCGCATCACAGCGACCCTGTCCGGCGAGAAGACTAGTCGGCGAACCCGCTCACGGCGCGCCGCAGGACAGTCCTGCGGCGCGAGCAGTGCAGCGCCCCGGGATGATCGCAATCGGCATCATCCCTTTTTCATCGGGGCCGGTTTCACCGGCCTCCATTCTCAGCCCGGCACTTATCCGAACGCTCGCGGTAACGCTCTTCAGCGCTGCCGGGCGTCCAACAACTCCTGCAGCACTCCCGCGGCCGCCTCTTCGAGCAGGTCCAGCACCTCCTCGAATCCGGCCGCGCCGCCGTAGTAGGGATCCGGGACGTTGCGCGACATCGCCGCCGGCGCGTAATCCATCACCAGGCGAATGCGCCCGCGCAAGGCAGCCGGCGCACGTTGCTGCAACTCGCTCAGGTTCTGCTCGTCCATGGCCAGGATCAGGTCGTAGTGCGCGAAGTCCTCGGCGCTGACACTGCGCGCGCGCAAGTGCGACAGGTCGATCCCGCGCCGACGCGCCGCCTCGATCGCACGCCGATCCGGCGCGCTGCCCGCGTGGTAGTCGTGCGTGCCGGCCGAATCGATCTCGATCTGCAAATGCGGCGCCTTGGTGAGGAGCGCATGGCGCAACACGCCCTCCGCGCTGGGCGAGCGGCAGATGTTGCCCAGGCATACGAACAATATTTTCATATCGAACTCCTCCGCGCGCAGCCGGACTTGAGTTAGGGGCACACCAGGTCCAACCCGCCGCACCGTTCCCAGGCCCCGGCCGGCCTTATCCAGGTCCCCGACCGGGCTCTCGCTCGCCGAGCGTCATGCGCACCCGCGCCAGGTCGCTCTCGGTATCGATGCCCGCCGGCGGCGGCGCGGCGGCGACCTCGACCATCAAGCACATCCCGGCCTGCAAGGCGCGCAGCTGCTCCAGCTTTTCCGTCATCTCCAATTCGCCAGGCGGTAGCGCCGTCAGGCGCCGCAGCGCGTCCACGCGATAGGCGTAGATGCCCAAATGGCGCTGGGCGCCGGCAAAGCAGCTCTGGCTGGTCAAACCTTGCGCGGCGCCGTCACGATGCCACGGAATAGGAGCGCGGCTGAAGTAAAGCGCCTTGCCGCCGCCCGCCGTCACGACCTTCACCACGTGGGGATCCATGAGTTCCTGCACGCTCTTGATCGGCGTGCACAAGGTCGCGACATCCGCCTGGGGGTGCTGCGCCAGCAGCCCGGCAACCTGGTCGATGAGCAGCGGCGAAAGCTGCGGTTCGTCGCCCTGCACGTTGACGACCACCGTCTGCGCATCCCAGCCTCGCAGCGCCGCCACCTCGGCGATGCGATCCGTCCCGGATGCATGATCGCCACGCGTCATGATCGCCAGCGAGCGCGGCGGCGAGCGCGGATCGATCGCCGCCGCGGCGATGCGCTCATCGTCAGTGGCGACCAGCACTTCCTGCGCGCCGCTGCGAATCGCCGCATCGACCACCCACTGGATCATCGGCCGCCCGCCGATATCCAGCAGCGGCTTGGCCGGCAAGCGCGTCGATGCGTAACGAGCCGGGATCACCACATGGAATGACATCGCACGCGCTCCGTTTGCCACCAGCTTGCCAGCACCTGGCCGCTCAATTCTTCAGCAGTGGATCCAAGGGTTCCAGCAGGCGCGCCTCGTCCTCGAGCATCACCGGGATGCCATCGCGAATCGGGTACGCCAGGCGGTCGGCGCGGCACACCAGCACCTGCTGGGTCCTGACATACAGCAGCGGTCCCTTGCACAGCGGGCAGGCGAGAATGTCGAGCAACTTGGCGTCCATGGAACCCTCCGTAAATCAGTATTCAACCGGCCGAGCCGGCGCCAAGCAACCGATCCAGCAGCACCGACACCCGGTGCACGTCCTGCACGCTCAGTTCGAGCTGCATGGGCACCACCCAGTGGCGCCGATCGGCAATCCCGCGGCATTTTACTGCATCCTTCTCGGTCATCAGCACCGGCGCCTCATCCGCGAAGCAAATATCGGCGCGACTCAAGGCGGCATGGTCCGCCAGCGCATGCGGGCGCACATCCAGCTCCAGCTCGGACAGCGCATCGAAGAACGCCTGCGGGTGGCCGATGCCGGCGACCGCATGCACCGGTGCGCCGCGGAAGGACTGCAGGGCGCGCCGCTCTCCGGTCGCGATGCATAGGGCCTCGCCCAAGCGAGCGGCGGCGTGGATCGGTCGCGGACCGTCCCAGCCCTCGCACGGCGCCGGATCGGCCGCCGCCTCGCCGTTGCGCCGACCGCCGCGATGCGTAAGCACGATCAAGTCCACCTGCGACAGGCGCCGGCGCGGTTCGCGCAGCGGTCCGGCGGGCAGCATTCGTCCGTTGCCCAAGCCGCGTCGCGCGTCGATGACAGCCAGCTCCAGGTCGCGAGCGAGGCGATAATGCTGCAAGCCGTCATCGGACAGGACGATCTGGGCGCCGGCTTCGATCGCCCGCTCGGCGGCGGCCACCCGATCGGGCCCCGCAACCACGATCGCCTCGGTGCGGCTCGCCAGCAGCACGGCCTCATCACCCACGGCTTCCCAGTCGCTGCCAGAATCGACCTCGCGCGGCCAGCGGGTCGAGCGGCCGCCATATCCTCGCAGCACGATTCCCACCCGCAATCCTCGGGCGCGCAATGCCTCGGCCAGCCAGATGGTCAACGGTGTCTTGCCGGTGCCGCCCACCGACAGGTTGCCGACCACGATCACCGGACGCTCCACCCGCCGGCTGGACTGCAGCCCCACGCGATACATTGCGCGCCGCAGCCACACCAGCAGACGAAACAAGCCGGCCAACGGCAGCAGCAGCCATGACAGCCACCGCAGCTCTTCGCCGTACCATAGCCGCTGGAAGAACGAATCCACCGCGCCGCTCACGCCGCGAACTGCATCCGGTGCAACGATGCGTATTGTCCGTCGCGGGCAATCAGCTCCGCGTGCGTACCGCTTTCCACGATGCGCCCGGCATCCATCACCGCGATGCGGTCCGCCTTCTCGACCGTCGACAGGCGATGGGCGATGACCAAGGTGGTGCGGTTGTGCATCAAGCGCTCGAGCGCCGCCTGGATGATGCGCTCGGACTCGGTATCCAGCGCCGAGGTCGCCTCATCGAGAATCAGGATCGGGGCGTTCTTGAGCAAGGCGCGTGCGATCGAGATCCGCTGCCGCTGGCCGCCCGAGAGCAGCACGCCGCGATCGCCGACGATCGTATCCAGGCCAGCCGGCAGGTCGCGTACGAACTCCAGCACGTGAGCGGTGCGCGCCGCCTCTTCCACCGCGGCGGCGGACACATCGCGGCCAAAGGAGATATTGGCCCGGATGGTATCGTTGAACAGTACGACCTCCTGGCTCACCAGCGCGATCTGCTCGCGCAGGCTGGCGAGTTCATAATCGCGCACATCGTAGCCGTCGACCCGCACCGAGCCTTGATCCACATCGTAGAAGCGCGGCAGCAGGTTGACGAGCGTGGACTTGCCGCTGCCCGAGCGGCCCACGATGGCCAGCGTTTCCCCGGCAGCGGCTTTCAACGACACATCGCGCAGCGCGGAACCTTGCCCGGCGGGATAGGAGAAGGACACGGCATCGAACTCGATATCGCCTCGCACCCGGGCAGGCGCGCGCGCACCACCGGCGGGCTCGGCCGGCTCATCGAGCATCTCGAAAATGCTCTGGCCGGCCGCAATGCCCTGCTGCAAGGGACCCGATACCCCGACCAGGCTGCGCAGCGGTTGCGCGATGTTCACCAGCGCCACCAGGAACGCCAGCAGATCTCCCATGCTCATGCGATCGTTGATCGCGTCCGAGATGGCGATCGAGAGCACCACCGCGGAACCGATCGCGGTCACCATCTGTACCACAGGATTGGACAGCCCCTTGGTCAACACCAGGCGCATGTGCGAGCGACGATTCAGTTCGTTCACGGCCTCGAACTGCTTGTTCTGGTACCCCTGCGCGTTATAGACCTTGATCACGCGCGGCGCCTCGAGAGTTTCCTTGGCAACGCGCGTGATGTCGCCCATCGAATCCTGGATGCGGCGACTGTAGCGGCGAAACTTGCGATTGATCACCGTCACCAGCCAGGCGACCAACGGTCCCATCGTCAAAGCGATCAAGGTCAAGCGGGTATTGATCGTGAACAGTGCGATGATGGAGCCGAGGATCGTCAGGCTTTCGCGCAAGGTGACGGTGACGGAATCGGTCGCCGCCTGACCGACCTGTTCGGTGTTGTAGGTCAAGCGCGACAGCAATATCCCGCTGGAATTTCGATCGAAGTAGCCGATGGGCAGATCGACGATGCGCTCGAAAATCTGGCTGCGCAGGCGCTTGACGATATGCCGGCCGACATGGCCCATGCTGTAGGTCTGCGTGAAATCGCCCAGGCCCCGCAGCGCGAACAGCCCAACCAGTGCCAGCGGCAGCCATACGATCGTGCGGGCATCCCGGTTCTCGAAAGTGCCGTCGCCGAAGAATTTCGCGAACACGGCAAAGCTCACCATGCTGGCGGAAAACACCATCGCCCCCAGCAGCCCGAGCAGGAACATGCCGCGATGCGGCCGCAGGTAGCTCAGCAGACGCCGGTACGTCTGCCAGCCATCCTGAGGAAGTGACGACCTGGAAAGGCTCTGCACCGGAAGCTACCCCGTCATTGAGAAATTGTCAGTCGAAAACAGGATGTGCGCCTGGACGCGCCGCCGCTAATTGCTCGCGCCTGTCTTTTGCGACTCGTTCACGGTCGCGATGCTGATATGACGCAAGCCCAGCCTGCCGACCACGTCCATCACCGTCACCACCGACTGGTGGCTGGCGCGCGCGTCGGCGCGGATCATGACAGGCGTCTGTGGCGACTCGCCCGCCACGCTGGCGACGGCGGCCGACAGCGTCGCGGTGCTGGTGTTGATCAGCGCCTGGCCGTTGACACGATACTCGCCATCGGCGGCAACCGTGATCTCGATCGGGTCTTTCCTTTGCTCCAGCGCCGGCTCCGAACTGGCTCGCGGCAACTGCAGCCGGATGCGCCCCTCGTCGACGAAGGTGGTCGAGATCATGAAAAATATCAGCAACAGCAATACCACATCGACCAGCGAGATCAGATTCAACTCCGGCTCTTCGTGTACACGCCGTCGCAGATTCATGCCGCTTCGTCCATCACGCTCGCGCCCTCTTCCATGGCCTGCACCAGCTTGATCGCCTCTTTCTCCATCTGCACCACCAGGCCCTCGACCTTGCCACGCAGGTACTTGTAGCCGATGAGCGCCGGGATCGCGACGGTGAGACCGGCAGCCGTCGTGATCAGTGCCTCGGAGATGCCCCCGGCAAGCAGCGCCGGATTGCCGATGCCTTCGGTCGTGATCGTGTTGAACGCCCGGATCATGCCCAGCACGGTGCCGAGCAGCCCCATCAGCGGCGACAGCGAGGCAATGGTGCCGAGCGCACCGATGAAGCGTTCCAGTTCGTGCACCACATGCCGGCCGGTATCCTCGATACTCTCCTTGATGACGGCGCGCTCGCGATGCCGATTCGCAAGACCCGCGGCAAGGATCTTGCCCAGCGGCGAATTCTGCTGGAGCGCGGCAATATGCTTGTCCTGGATTTGCCGCTGCTCCACCCAGCGCCAGACCTTCTCCGTCAGTTCCGCGGGCAGGACGCGCTTGGACTGCAAGGTCCACAGGCGCTCCAGGAAAATGGCGGCGGCGATGATCGAAGCAAGGATGATCGGGCCCATCATCAGGCCCCCGGCTTTCACTATTTCGAACATGGCGTGGCGAGTCGCGTTGTTTGGCTCATACTAGCAGCTTTCGCAGGCAGCCCTGTAGGGAACCCCTCCGATTCGTTACGGTCGGTGCGCAAGCGACCGACCTGATCCGCTCCGATTGCCATCGGACCGCGGCCGACCCCATAGCGACGATTAGCCGCATGCCCCGACGTTTTTTCAAACCCCTCAGCCGGCAGCGCCATCGATTGAAGGCGCAGTGGTACATGCGCCCCTTCCGCCTGCTGCTGGAGCACCCGGCCTATTGGAGCCTGAACCGTCGCAGCGTGACGCGTGCATTTGCGCTCGGACTGTTCATCTCGTTCATACCGCTGCCGGTGCATATCGTCCTCAGCGTCGGCCTGGCGTTGATATTCAGACTGAACATTCCGGCCGCGCTCTTCGGCACCTTTCTCACCAATCCCCTGACCACCGTGCCGCTGTATCTCGCCGCCTACTGGATCGGCTGCCGGATGCTGGATATTCCCCCCGGCACCATGGCGTTCGAGATGAGCTGGGACTGGGTCACGACCGCGCTGCTGCCGGTATGGAAGCCCCTGCTGCTGGGCTGCCTGACGCTCGGCCTCCTCAGCGCCGTCCTGGGATACATCCTCATCGGCGGCGCCTGGCACCTGAGCCTGGTGCTCAGGTATCGCCGGCGCAAGAACAGCGCCGCGGGACGAGAGAGTGCCGAGGGGATTACCGAGGAAAATCCTGACGAAACACAGTGAGCCACTCCCAGAGCCGCCGGCTGCGCGCCGCTGGCGGCCATGCACCGGCCAGGGCCGCCTCTCAGACCAGCAACCCATCGGTCAAGGTCAGGGTGCGTTGCATGCGTGCCGCGAGTTCGGGCGCATGCGTGACGATGACCAGGGCCGTGCCAAGTTCGCGGTTCAACTCCAGCATCAGATCGAACACCTGCCGTGCGTTCGCCCCGTCGAGGTTGCCGGTCGGCTCGTCGGCGAGCACGATCATCGGCTCGGTCACGAGCGCACGCGCCACGGCGGCGCGCTGGCGTTCGCCGCCCGACAGTTGTCCGGGGCGATGCGCCAGTCGGGCGCCCAGGCCGACCCGCTGCAACAAATGTCGCGCACGCGAGTGGGCTTCCTGCACCGGTGCACGCCGGATCAGCAGCGGCATCGCCACATTCTCCAAGGCGGTGAATTCCGGCAGCAGGTGATGGAACTGATAGACGAAGCCCAGCGCGCGATTGCGCAGCTCGCCGCGCTGCGCATCGGACAAGGCGTTGATCGCCTGCCCCGCGATGCTCACCTCGCCGCCAGTCGGCAGATCCAGGCCGCCCAGCAACTGTAGCAGCGTCGTCTTGCCGGAGCCTGAAGCACCAACGATCGCGACCCGCTCGCCTGCGGCGATCGACAGCTCGACCCCCTTGAGCACGTCGACGCGCACATCGCCTTGCTGGAAATGCTTCGCCAGCCCTTTGCAGGCGAGAACCAGATCTTGTGTCATGCCGCTTCACTCATGATTCATTCGTATCCGCACAGTCATTCGTGCCGCAAGGATTCCGCCGGCTGGGTGCGCGCTGCGCGCCAGGACGGATAGAGCGTGGACAGGCAGCACAGTCCAAAGGCCGTGACGCTGATCTTGAGCACATCCCACCATTGCACGCTCGCCGGCAGATCACTCATGTAGTAGACCTTGGCATCCAGGAAATGCGTGCCGAGCAATGCCTCCAGGCCGTGGATCAGGGATTCCAGGTTGACCGCGATCAACACGCCCAGCAACACGCCGCCCACCGTTCCGATCAGGCCTATCGCCATGCCTTGGGTCATGAAAATACCCAGGATGCTGCGCGGCGGAGCCCCGAGCGTGCGCAGAATCGCGATGTCGGCCTGCTTGTCCTTCACCACCATGACCAAGGTCGAGATGATGTTGAAGGCGGCGACTGCGACCACCAGCAGCAGGATCACGAACATGGCTGACTTCGTCAGCTGGATCGAGCGGAAGAAGTTCGCATGCTTGCGCGTCCAGTTGTCGATGTAATAGCCACCGCCGAGTTCCAGGGCCAGATCGCGCACGACACTCGGCGCGCTGAACATGTCCCGCAGCTTCAAGCGCAACCCCGTGACCGCATCATTCATGCGATACAGCCGGGCGGCGTCCGCCAGATGCACATAGGCCAGGTTGCGATCGAATTCGTACATGCCGGCGGCGAAGATACCGACGACCTTGAAGCCTCGCATTCGTGGCAAAACCCCCGCCGGGGTGATGGTGCGCAAGGGCGTGACGATCACTACCCGATCGCCGAGCGAAACCTCCAGCGCCTTGGCCAGCTCCGCGCCCAGGACGATCCCGTACTCCCCGGCGGCCATGTCGGCGAAGGAGCCGCTGACCATCAAGGGCTCGATCGATGCGACCTGGTCCTCGTACTGCGGGATGACGCCGGTCACCGCCGCACCACTGCTTTTCGCGCCGGCAATCAGCAACGCCTGGTCCTCGATGTACGGCGCCGAGGCCAGGACTTCCGGATTCTCCCGAATCCGGCCTGCTATCTGCTCCCAGTCCGTCAAGCCCTCGCCGAAGGCGCTGATCGACGCATGCGAAGTCAAGCTCAGGATACGTCCGCGCAACTCCTGTTCGAAGCCGTTCATGACCGACAGCACGACAATGAGGACCGCAACGCCAATGGCCACGCCCGTCATGGAAATGATGGAAATGAACGACACGAAACGATTGGCGCGGCTGGAACGCAGGTAGCGCCGGCCGATGAGGAATTCGTACTTCATTCGTAGCGCAGCGCCTCTGCCGGCTCGGTGGCGGCGCCTCGCAGTGCCGGATAGATCGTCGCCAATACCGTGAGCACCAGGGCGATCAGGGTAATCCCTGCGACCTGCGACCACTGCACTTCGGCAGGCACTTCGCTGATGACGAACACCGTGGGATCGAACACCCGGGCGCCGAACACCGCCTCCAGGAAGGGCACGATGGTGCCGACGTTCAATGCCAGCGCCAGTCCCAGCGCCAGTCCCAGCAGGGCGCCGAACCAACCGATGATGACGCCTTGGGTCATGAAGATGCCTACGATTGCACGCGGCGAAATCCCCAGCGTACGCAGGATGGCAATGTCGGTGCGCTTCTCGTTCACCACCATCACCAGCGCCGCCACGATATTGAAGGCCGCCACCGCGACGATCAGCATCAGAATCAAGCTCATCATGGTCTTCTCGATGCGCACGGCGCGGAAGTAGCTGGCGTTCTCGATCGACCAATCGCTGGCATCGTACCTCGCCGCCTCGCCAGCGCGGCGGTCGCCGCCCGCGCCCCGCGGGGCCTCGGCGGCCGGGTCGCCAGCCCCCGCCACCGCCGCCTCCCCGGCGGCGCGCGGCAGCCCGCCGTCCTCGACCACGTCCTGCGGCCTGTGCCGCTCGTCCGCCTCCTCGTCGCCCGTTGGTTCGACGCTGGCATTCAGTGTGGCGGCGATCTGCGGCGCACGCTGTGGCGCGGCGAATATGTCGGCGAACTTGAGCCGCAGCCCGCCCGGGGCACGCGTACCGGCCAGCGCCTCGGCATCCTGCAAGTGGATCAGCGCCAGCAGATTGTCATGTTCCTGGGCACCGACCTCGAAGATTCCGCTGACGGTGAAATTCTGGATCCGCGGCCGCAGGTCGATGCCGGCGATCGCACCCTCGCCGGGCGCGCCCAGCGTCGGCACCAGCACCGTGATCTCATCCCCCAGCCGCGCATCCAGTGCCCAGGCCAGCCCCGATCCGAGCACGATGCGCTGCTCGCCGGGCAACAGATCGGCGATGTCGCCGCTGGCCATATGGGCGGCGATATCCGATACCTGCGGCTCGATCTGCGGCTCGATGCCCCGGATCAAGGCGGCGCGCAGATCCTCCCCTCGTCCGAGCATGCCTTGCAATTCCAGGTACGGCGCGACGCCGACGACGCCCGGTTCCTGGCGCACGCGCTCGGCCAGCTCGCGCCAATGGCTCATGTAGCGTGGTTCCGCCGTCAAGGTGGCGTGCGAGGCCAGGCTCAGCAACCGGGTTCGCAACTCTCCTTCCAGGCCGTTCATGACCGAGATGATGGTGATCAGCGCCGCCACACCGACGCAGATGCCCAGCATCGAGGTCCAGCTGATGAAGGAAACGAAGAACCCGCGGCTGCGGCTGCGCACGTAGCGCAGACCGATGAACAGAGGTAGGGGGTGGAACATAAGGCCGGCAAGGCTACCGACGCGGCCATGGAATGTGAACTACAACCACAAATAGAGTAACCGGACTTGGCCCTTGGACGAGGCCTGCTATAGAGTCGCAGCCAGCCAGGTCTGATCCATCGCGCCGCTCGCTCAGGAGCAATCGGCCACAAGCAACGGTCCAGGAACCAACGGCCAGGCCCAATCGGCCAGGTCAGGTCAGGTCAGGTCGGTCGGCCAGGTCCATCGATCAGTCAATCAAGTCTGTCGCCCTATCCGGAGGATGAGCCATGCAACCCCTATCCCGACGTTGCCCGCAGTGGTTGCTGCCCGTCCTGGCTGCGCTGGCATTGTGCGGCCCGGCGCTGGCCCCGGCTGCCGAACCGGCACCGGCCTCGACGAGCACGGCGACCGATCAGCCCCGGCGCGGCATGTCCATGCAAAAGGTCGAATCCGCCTATGGCGCACCGTCGAAGCGCCTGCAAGCCGTCGGCCAGCCCCCCATCAGCCGCTGGGAATACCCGGGTTTCGTGGTCTACTTCGAAAACGACCTGGTGCTTCATACCGTAGTGAAGGGATGAGTGCCTGATTCAGGGACGAGTGCCTGATTCATCGCGCCACGGCAGCGCGGTGGCCGCGGCAGCACGAAAGCCTGCCCGGGCAGCCCGCGCCGGCGCCGCGCACCCGCCGCAGAGATTTTCCGGCTAGAGAGTCGGGCCCCTGAACTGCTACCCTGCCTGCCCTTTCGGGGACGCCTCGGCGTCATCCCGAGTGCATCCTATTGATTTCATCTCGCATGATCGCCACCCAACAGCCACTGCTGCCCAGCAAAGCCCAGCCTCAGGTCCGATGGGGTCAACTCTACGGTTCGGCCACCTCCTTGTGGCTCGCCGAGGCCGCCCGCCAGGCCTCCGGCCCGCTGCTGGTGGTCGCATCCGATGCACGCCACGCCAGTCGCATGGAAGAGGAGTTGCGCTTTTTCTGCGAGGCGGGCTTGTACATCGAGCTGTTTCCGGCCTGGGAAACCCTGCCCTACGACCTGTTTTCACCCCACCCCGACATCGTCTCGCAGCGCTTGCGGATGCTCTCGACCCTGCCGCGCCTGGCCAAGGGCATCGTAATCGTCGACCTGGAAACCTTGCTGCAACGACTGGCGCCACAGGCCTACATCGACGCTCACGCTTTCGACCTGAAGCTGGGCGAGGAATTCGACCTGATGGCGTTCCGCGAGCGCTTGAGCCGCGCCGGCTACACCGCCGCCGCCCAGGTGATGGTGCCCGGGGAGTTCGCGGTGCGCGGCTCCATCATCGATCTGTTCCCGATGGGCAGTGCGTCTCCCTATCGCATCGACCTGTTCGACGACGAGATCGAAACCATACGGATCTTCGACCCGGAAACGCAGCGCTCGGACGAGAAGGTGCAGGCGCTGCGCCTGCTGCCGGCGCGCGAATTCCCACTCACGGCGGAGGGCATCCAGCACTTCAAGCGCCGTTTTCGCATCCGCTTTCCAGGCGATCTGACGCGTATGGCCGTCTATCGCGACATTGCCGAGGGGGCGCCCCCGGCCGGCATCGAGTACTACCTGCCACTGTTCTTCGATGCGACGGCAACGCTGTTCGACTATCTGCCCGCGAACAGCATCGTGGCCACGGATCTGGACGCCGAGAGTTTTGCGGCGCAAATCCACACCCAGATCGAAGGCCGCTACCAGCAGCGCGAACACGATACCGAAAGGCCGATCCTGAAGCCGTCGGAAGTCTTCATGCCGGTCGCGGAATGGCTGCAGCGTCTGGCTGCGTTCCGGCGCATCGGCCTCTCAGGCGCGGAACTCGATGCGCTGGCGCAATCGCTGCCACAGCAGAACTTCTCGACGCGCCCGCCGCCGAGCCTGCGGCTCGATCCTCGGGGCGAGGAGCCGGCACATGAGTTGACGCGGTTCCTGTCGCAGTTCGATGGCCGGGTCCTGATTGCCGCAGAATCGGCTGGCAGGCGCGAGATGCTGCTGGAAATCCTGCAGCGGCGGCAGTTGCAGCCCGAACTCGTCGATGGCTGGCCGACATTCATCGGCGGCAAGGCGCGCCTTGCGCTCACGGTTTCCACCATTGCCACCGGGTTGGTGTTGGGCGACGCGGCAGTCGCCTTGATTGCCGAGGAACAGTTGTTCGGCGAGCGCGTGCGCCAGGAACGGCGGCGACGCCGGCCGGAGCGGGATCCGGAAAAGATCATTCGCGATCTGAGCGATCTGCTGCCGGGCGCACCGGTCGTGCACGAGGAGTACGGTGTCGGCCGCTTCATCGGCCTCACGACCCTCGATGTCGGCGGATTGATCAGCGAGTACCTGGCGCTCGAATACGCCGGTGGCGACAAACTCTATGTGCCGGTGCAGGCGCTCGATCTGGTCAGCCGCTACACCGGCGCTGCGGCGGAAAGCGCCCCGCTGCACAAGCTCGGCACCGACGCCTGGGAAAAGGCCAAGAAAAAGGCCGCCCAGCGAATTCGCGACACCGCCGCCGAGCTGCTCGATCTGTATTCGCGGCGCGAGGCGCGCCAGGGTGAACAACTGCTCGCGAACGAGGCGGAACTGCGGGCCTTCGAAGCGGCCTTTCCATTCGAGGAGACGCCGGACCAGGCGCAGGCCATTGCGCAGGTCATCGACGATCTGGCCGGGCCGCGCCCAATGGATCGGGTCGTCTGCGGCGACGTCGGCTTCGGCAAGACCGAGGTGGCGCTGCGCGCCGCCTTCGTCGCCGTGCAGGCGGGCAAGCAGGTTGCCGTGCTGGTGCCCACTACGCTGCTGGCGCAGCAGCACTACCAGAGCTTCTGCGATCGCTTTGCCGACTGGCCGGTCAAGATCGAATCCTTGTCTCGCTTTCGCAATGCGCGCGAGGTCAGCCAGACTTTGCAGAACCTGGAATCCGGACAGACGGATGTCGTCATCGGCACTCACCGCCTGCTGCAGAGCGGCGTGAAATTCCGCCGCCTCGGCCTGGTGATCATCGACGAGGAACATCGTTTCGGCGTCAAGGACAAGGAGCGCCTGAAACAGTTGCGGGCCGAGATCGATATCCTGACGCTGACCGCAACGCCGATACCGCGCACCTTGAACATGGCGATGGGCGGCTTGCGCGAGCTGTCGCTGATCACGACGCCGCCGGTAGCACGACTGTCCATCAAGACCTTTGTCTCGCAACGCGATTCCGCCACGATTCGCGAAGCCTGCCTGCGCGAAATCCGCCGCGGCGGTCAGATCTATTTCGTGCACAACAGTGTCGAAACCATCGACAAGGCGGCTCATGCCCTGCAGGAGCTCGTGCCCGAGGCCCGTATCGGTATCGGCCACGGGCAGATGCGCGAGCGCGAACTGGAACAAGTCATGCTCGACTTCTATCACCAGCGCTGCAACATCCTGGTATGCACCACGATCGTCGAAAGCGGTATCGATGTGCCTTCCGCCAATACCATCATCATCGATCGCGCCGATAAATTCGGCCTCGCGCAATTGCATCAGCTGCGAGGCCGCGTCGGGCGATCGCACCACCAGGCCTATGCCTACCTGATGACCCCGCCGCGCAATGTGATGACCGCCGATGCCCACAAGCGCCTGGAAGCCATCGAGTCCCTGGAAGATCTCGGCGCCGGCTTCACCCTGGCGACGCACGACCTGGAGATTCGTGGCGCCGGAGAGCTGCTGGGCGAGGAGCAAAGTGGGCAGATCCAGGAAATCGGTTACGCCTTGTATATGGAAATGCTGGAGCGGACCGTCAACGCCTTGAAGGCCGGCAAGGATCCGGGGCTCGATCAGCCGATGAACCAGGGACCGGAAGTCGAATTGCATGTGCCCGCCTTGCTGCCGGACGACTATCTGCCGGACGTGCATCTGCGGCTGGTGCTGTACAAGCGCATCGCGGCCGCGGCAACGCCCGAGGAGCTGCGCGAGCTGCAGGTCGAGATGATCGA
Source organism: Steroidobacter denitrificans (assembly GCA_040395055.1). Taxonomy (GTDB): domain Bacteria; phylum Pseudomonadota; class Gammaproteobacteria; order Steroidobacterales; family Steroidobacteraceae; genus Steroidobacter; species Steroidobacter denitrificans_A. The sequence continues at coordinate 322 of JBEBRC010000044.1, read as the reverse complement.
CCGCTTCGGACTGCTGCCTGAACCGGCCAAGAATCTGTTTCGCATCGCCGAACTCAAACAAACGGCACGCGCGCTCGGCCTGCGCAAGGTTGACGTGGGCCCGGGCGGCGGCTCGGTGACGTTCGATCGCGAGACCCGCGTCGAACCGGCGGTCCTGATCCGGCTGGTGCAACAGCACGCCAGTACCCATCGACTGGAAGGCGGGACCAAACTGAAGTTTGTCGCCAGGATGGAGCGCGACGAGCAACGTTTCGCCGCGCTCGAGCGCCTGCGCGAGGAGCTGAAGACACCCATGCCCCCGCCAAAGCCCGCCGCGCCATCG
>JBEBRC010000043.1:0-17801 GCA_040395055.1 Steroidobacter denitrificans | reverse complement strand
GGCGATTCGATACCACGTCCCCTGCTCTACCGGAAGCAACAAGACTGTATGCGTACAATGCAGCCACGCCCGCCATCCAAGTCCGTCGCCCCAGGAGCCCTGACACATGCCCGAGATCCACGCGTCCTGGTTCAGCAGCGAACAGTTCCTGCCGCATGGATTCTCTTACGCGTGGACACCCGGCGTGCTGTGGATGCAAGTCCTCGCCGACGCCGTCATCGCCGGGGTATATCTCACGATCCCATTCGTCCTGTTCTACGTCGCCCGGCGGCGCAAGGACCTGCCCTTCGATTGGCGGGTAGCCTGCTTCGCCACCTTCATCCTGGCCTGCGGCCTGATCCATGTCATGAACATCTGGAACATCTGGCAAACGCATTACTGGCTCGAGGGAGTGATCAAGGTGGTCGCAGCGCTCGCCTCCGTGCCGGCGTCGGTACTGCTGTGGCGCTCGCTGCCGGACATCCTCTCGCTGCCCAGCCAACGCCAGCTGCGCGATGCGAATGAATCGCTGGCCAGCGCCAACAGGGAGCTCGAGGCGTTCACCGCCTCGGTGTCGCATGATCTGCGCTCGCCCTTGACCACGATCGCAGGCCAGGCTGGGCTGCTCGAGCTGGCGCTGCCTGGCATCACCGAGGATCAAAAGCGGCGCCTGGCCCGGATTCAGAACAGCGTCAAGCAGATGTCCGAACTGATCGATGCCTTGCTGGTGCTGTCGCATATTTCGCGCCATACGCTGCATCGCCAGAACGTCGATGTGACGGCACTCGCCTCGAGCATCGTGCAGGAGATGCGCCACAGCGATCCGCTGCGCACGATCGAGGTCACGATCCAGCCGGATATCGTGGTGCATGGCGACCCGCGACTGATCGGCGATCTGCTCCAGAACCTGATTGCCAACGCATGGAAATTCACTTCCAGGACGCAACACCCGCGGATCGAGATCGGTCAGTCGCAGCTCGCTGCGGCGGCGACGCTCTACGTGCGCGACAACGGCGCGGGTTTCGACATGGCCCACGAAAAGAAGCTGTTCAAGCCTTTTCAGCGTCTGCATGGGACTGCCGAATTCGATGGTTTCGGCATCGGCCTGGCAACCGTGGCAAGAATCGTCGAGCGTCACGGCGGGCGCATCTGGGCGGAAGGCAAACCGAATGCCGGCGCGGTGTTCTACTTCACCATACCGCTGGCGCCTGTGGGGCAGCCATGATGCCATGGCAGCCAACGGGCGCGCGGCGCGCGGATATCGAATGCTAGAATCGCGCGCTCCTGCCGGGCTGCAGCGACCAGGATAGCAACGCGCAACATCATGTCCTTCGATCATGAGGCCCTAGAAAGTCTGCGCATCGACCGCGCACAGCAGCCGCCGGGCAATCGCGCCCCCGGCGCGTACAAATGGTTTCTTGGCGCCGTCCTGGCTCTGGCCCTGATCGCGGCCGTGTATGCGCTATGGCGCGACGACGCGGTGAGCGTACAAACCGCGCGCGCGGTTGCGAGCTCTTCGGCAGGCGCAACCGTCCTGAACGCATCAGGCTATGTCGTGGCTCGGCGCCAGGCGACGGTATCCTCCAAGGTCACCGGCAAGGTCGATGAGGTCCTGATCGAAGAGGGCATGCAGGTCAAGGAGGGCCAACTGCTCGCAAGCCTGGACGATACCAGCACCCAGCCACTGTACGCGCTGGCCCAAAGCCAGCTGGAGGCGGCGCGCAACAAGCTCAAGGAAGTCGAGGTGCGCCTGCAGGAGGCACAGCGCAATCTGCGCCGTACCCAGCAATTGCGCCAGGACAAGCTGATCAGCGAGCTGGAACTGGACCAGGCCCAGTCCGAGGCGGCGGCCCTGGCCGCGCGGCTGGCGGCGCTGCGCAGCGACGTGCAGGTTGCCCAAGGCACCGTGCGGGTAAGGGTCCAGGACCTGGACGACCTGCGCATACGCGCACCCTTCGACGGCGTGGTGATCTCCAAGGACGCTCAGCCCGGCGAAATCGTGTCGCCGATCTCCGCCGGCGGCGGCTTCACGCGCACCGGGATCGCCACCATCGTGGACATGGCTTCACGAGAAATCGAAGTCGACGTCAACGAGGCGTTCATCAATCGCGTACGCGATGGCCAGCACACCGAGGCGATACTCGACGCCTACCCGGACTGGATCATTCCCAGCCACGTGATCAACATCGTTCCGGCCGCCGACCGCCAGAAGGCCACCGTGCGCGTACGCATCGGCTTCGATGCCCTGGACCCGCGCATCCTGCCGGACATGGGGGTGAAGGTGAGCTTCCTGGAGGAAAACAAAGGGGGCTCCACCGCCGGCACGGTGCGCGTTCCAGCCAGCGCCGTGATCCAAGACGGTGATATTCGCTTCGTATGGCGCGTGCAGCGCGATGAGGTCGAACGCGTCGCGGTCAGCATCGGCGGCGAACGCGATGGGCAGGTCGAGATAATGTCCGGCATCCAGGCCGGTGACGAAGTCGTCACCAGTCCCGCTGCAGAGCTGCGCGCGGGCGCCAGCGTCAAGACCGGAGCCGCAAAGCGACAGTGACAGAGGACGATGGCGACAGAGGGTGATTGCGTGAGCAAAGACACGGTGGTGCGACTACGCGGCGTGGCCAAGGATTACCGGCGCGGCACGGAAACCGTGCATGTCCTGCATGCGCTGGACCTGGACATTCCCGCGGGTGACTTCCTGGCGCTCATGGGTCCCTCCGGCTCCGGCAAGTCCACCTTGCTGAACCTGATCGGCGGTCTGGACCGGCCGACGGCAGGCACGATAGAGATTGCAGGCCAGCGAACCGACACCATGGGCGAAGGCGAGCTGGGGCGCTGGCGGGCCGGTCATGTCGGCTTCGTGTTCCAGATGTACAACTTGCTGCCGGTACTGTCCGCGCAGCGCAATGTCGAGTTGCCGCTGTTGCTGACATCCTTGTCGGCCAGCGAACGGCGCCAGCGCGCCAGCGCCGCGCTCGCCCTGGTGGGCCTGAGCGAGCGCACCCGGCACAAGCCGCGCGAACTCTCCGGCGGTCAGGAACAGCGCGTCGGCATCGCACGAGCCATCGTCTCCGACCCGACGCTGCTGCTATGTGATGAGCCCACCGGCGATCTGGACCGCAAATCGGGCGATGAGATCCTCGATCTACTGACGGCGTTGAACCAAAGGCAGGGCAAGACCATCATCATGGTCACCCACGATCCGCATGCCGCCGCGCGCGCCAGCCGCGTCCTGCATCTGAACAAGGGCCAGCTCAGTCCGGAAGCGGCGGCCTGAGACGATGAACGTGACACCCAGCCGATCTCCCCGCCGGGCCGCGCAGGCGCCGGCAAGCAAGGAGCGCGCATGCTGAAATTCCTGCCGCTGCTGTGGGCAAACCTGAACCGCAAACGCCTGCGGACCGGCCTCACCGTGGCCTCGATCGTGGTAGCGTTCCTGCTGTTCGGGCTCATGCAGACCTTGCGCGTGGCGCTGACGGGTAGCCCGGAACTGGCGGGCGTGGATCGCCTGGTGACGATGCACAAGGTCTCGATCGTCCAATCCTTGCCGCTGAGCTACCTCACCCGCGTCCGAGCCGTGGCGGGCGTCAAGGTCGCCAGCTCGCTGGACTGGTTCGGCGGCGTCTACCAGGATGACCGCAATCAAATCGCGGCGATGGCGGTCGATGCTCCGACATTCTTCGAGGTGTACAACGAGTACTCGCTTCCTGCGCCACAGAAGGACGCCTGGCTGAAGGATCGCGCCGGCGCCATCGTCGGGCGCGCGCTGGCGGAGCGCTTTGGCTGGCAGATCGGGGATACCATTCCCCTGCGCTCCAATATCTGGACCCGGCGCGATGGCACCAACGTCTGGCCAATGAAGATCGTGGGCATCTACAGCGCCGAGAACGGCGACAACCAGGGCCTGTATTTTCACTACCAGTACCTCAACGAGTCGCGCGCCGAGATACGAGACATGATCGGCTGGGTCGTCGAGCGGGTCGAGGATCCGGATCAGTCCGCCGAGGTCGCGCGCCGGATCGACGCCTTGTTCGCCAACTCCTCGACCGAAACGAAAACGGCAACCGAGAAAGCGTTCATCCAGGGGTTCGCCAACCAGATGGGCAACATCGGCGCCCTGCTGAGCGCGGTGGCGGGGGCGGTGTTTTTCACCATGTTGCTGGTGACCGCGAACACCATGGGGCAGTCGATTCGCGAACGCCTGAGCGAAATCGCGGTATTGAAGACGCTCGGCTTCTCCAGTGCCGGCGTCACCGTCATGGTGCTTGCCGAAGCCCTGCTGCTCACGGCCATGGGAGGCGTCATCGGCCTGTTGCTGGCTAGCGCTGCAACCAAGGCGCTGGCGGTCTCCCTGCAGCAATTCTTTCCCGTGCTTGGAATGCCGGCGAAGACCTATGCCATCGGCGCACTATTGATTCTGTTGCTGGGTGGATTGGCCGCCTTGCTGCCTTGCTGGCAGGCGGGCCGCTTCAAGATCGTCGATGCATTGCGCAGGGTGTGAGATGGCCCACAACGCATTCATCCAGCTCGGCGCCATCACCAGCATGAACCTGCGCAACATGTCGCAGCGAGCCGCCTCGTCCATCGTGGCGCTGATCGGCATCGCCGGCGTGGTCACCGTGCTGGTCGGCGTACTGTCGATCAGCGAGGGCTTCCGCGCGGTCCTCGACATGTCGGGCGCCGACGATGTGGCGATCGTGCTGCGCAACGGCGCGACCGACGAAATGGGCAGCGGCCTGGCGCAGCAACAGACACGAATCATCACCGATGCGCCGAATATAGCCCGCGATGCGCAAGGCCCGGTGGCGTCGCCGGAGTTGTATGTCGTGGTCGACGTGCCCCTGCGCCGCACGGGCACGGCAGCCAATGTGCCGCTGCGCGGCGTCGGTCCGCAGGCCGCGAAGCTGAGGCAGGATTTTCGCATCGTCGAGGGCCGAGGTTTTACGCCCGGCACCTTCGAGGTCATCGTCGGCCGCGGCGCGGCCAGCCAGTTCGCGGGGCTCAGTGTCGGCAATCACCTGCGCTGGGGCACGACGGATTGGTTGGTCGCGGGCATCTTCGAGGATCGTGGCAGCGTCGCGGAGTCCGAAATCTGGACCGACGCCACCGTACTGCAGGGGGCCTACCAGCGCGGCAATTCCTATCAGTCGCTGCGCGCGAAGCTGACCAGCGCCGACGCGCTGCAAGGCTTCAAGGATGCGCTGACCAGCGACCCGCGGCTGAATGTACGCGTCTTTACCGAGAAACAGTACTACGAACAGCAGTCCCGCATCCTGGTTACCCTGGTCAGCACCGTCGGCGCCGCCATCGCCATCCTGATGGGCCTGGGCGCGATATTCGCCGCACTGAACACCATGTATTCGGCCGTCTCGGCGCGCACGCGCGAAATCGCAACCTTGCGTGCGCTGGGCTTCGGCCCCTTGCCGGTCGTCGCTTCGGTATTGGCGGAGGCACTGCTGATCGGCCTGATCGGCGGTGTCATCGGCATGCTGATCTCATACTTCGCGTTCAACGGGCTGCGCGCCTCGACCATGAACTTCGCCAGCTTCAGCCAGATCACGTTCGCCTTCACCGTAACGCCGCGACTGCTGGTGCAAGGGTTGGCGTACGCCTTGATACTCGGCCTGATCGGCGGGCTGCTGCCAAGCATACGAGCGGCTCGGCTGCCGATCACGACCGGGCTGCGAGAGCTGTAATCCAAAAACGACGCCGCTTATCATCGCGCAGCGTTTAAGATCCGCAGGCCAGATCCGCCTTAGCCGGTCCCGCCGGGATCAAGCCAGGTGGTGCGGATCTGATTGTTCCCGAGTGGGCTCATGAGATGCGCGGCGCGCGCCGGCTTCGGCCGTGGCGCTGCGTACGCTCCTCGGCATCGGCCATTTTCGCTTCCTGGATGAGTGCATGACCCAGCCGCTGTCCGCCGCGCCGCGCCGCGCCGCCTTCATATTCATATTCATCACTGTCCTGCTGGACATGTTTGCGATCGGCATCATCATCCCGGTGCTGCCGAGATTGATCGAGGACTTCATGGGCGGCGACACCGCGCGCGCCGCGATCATCTATGGCGCATTCGGCACCGCCTGGGCCTTGATGCAGTTTTTCTTCTCACCCGTGCTGGGATCCTTGTCGGACCGCTTCGGACGACGGCCCGTCATTCTGCTGTCGAACCTCGGGCTCGGACTGGATTACGTGCTCATGGCCCTGGCGCCGACGGTCGTCTGGCTGTTCGTGGGCCGCCTGATCTCGGGTATCACCGCTGCCAGCATCAGCACCGCGGGGGCCTATATCGCCGACGTCACACCTCCCGCACAGCGCGCGGCGAAGTTCGGGCTGCTGGGCGCCGCCTTCGGTGCAGGCTTCGTCATCGGTCCGGCGCTGGGCGGCATTCTGGGCGAAACCGACCCGCGCCTGCCATTCTGGGTCGCGGCCGGACTGAGCCTGGCGAACGCCCTGTACGGCCTGTTCGTGCTGCCGGAGTCGCTGCCCAAGGAACGGCGAAGCAAGTTCTCCTGGCGCCGGGCGAATCCGGTCGGCGCCCTGAAACTGCTGCGCTCGCAGCGCAGATTGTGGGGTTTGAGTTGCGTCGCCTTCATCAGCCATCTGGCGCACGTGGCGCTGCCGAGCGTATCGGTGCTCTACATGGGCTATCGATATGGCTGGGATGCACGCACCATCGGACTGCTGCTGGCGGGCGTCGGCGTGTGCTCGGTCGTGGTGCAGGGAGTGCTGGTCGGCCGGATCGTCGCGGCGTTCGGGGAGCGACGCACCATGCTCCTTGGGCTTGCCTGCGGCGCGACCGGGTTCTTGATCCAGGGCGTCGCGGCCAGCGGCGCATGGTATGCCGCCGGCGTGGTCGTGATGTCGCTATGGGGACTATTGACCCCCGCCCTGCAGGGCGTGATGACACGGCTGGTCGACCCCTCCGAGCAAGGTCGACTACAGGGCGCCAACAGCAGCATCATGGGCCTCGCCAATTTGATCGGTCCCATCCTGTTCACGCAGATCTTCGCCAGCTTCATCGTCAGCCATCGCAGCTGGGAATTGCCCGGCGCGCCGTTCCTGCTCTCGGCGCTGCTGCTGCTGGCAGCAGGCGTGGTGGCGATGCGTGTCATGGCTGGGCAGGCATCCGAGGAGCAGTCGGACGCTTCGTACGCCACCGGCAGCCGCAACGCTCCGTGAACACCCTCGGCAGGCTTGCGTGAGCGACCTCGCCGCGATTGTCGCGGCGCGCGGATGCGCTGGCGAGCGCTCTCAGCCAACGGCAAACCATCGCGGCACCAGCGGCCATAGCGTCCGCTCGAACCGAGGGCGAAAGAAGCCGAAGTGCCCGATGCGGCCCGCCCCCACCTCCGACGGTGCAATCCGTCGATACTCGACCGGCGCGCCCGCATACAGCGCGTGCAGCGAACGGATCCCTTGCGCGGACATCATTTCGTCATCGGTGAACGACAACGACAGCATCGGCATGCGCACGGATGCATAGGCTTGGCGCACGGCCTCTCCTTCGGCGCCCACCACATACTGGGGATTCAGGCACCAACGCCGCCACTGCGCCATGACGCCACGCGGCAGGTTGCCCACCTTGCGCAGGCGCTTGCCCGGAAAATAACCGGTCGTCGCCATGGCAAGGGGAGCCGCCACGTACCACAGCCACAGGACGACCCGCTTCGTCTGCCAACTGTTCTCTCGCCAGTAACCGCTGCCCGCCGCCACGGTAAGCACGCGCTCGATCCGGTCGCGATTGGGGATCAGGCCGAGCAATTGGCCGCCCAGGCTATGGCCCAGCCAATATAGCGGCGCCCCGGGCAACTGCCGGCTCATGAACTCGATGACGGCGGCGCAATCCTGCGTGGCCCAATCGAACAGATTCATCTTGAAGCCGCGCAGGGACTCGGGCGCGGACAGGCCGATACCGCGGTAATCGAAGGTCGCGACTAGATAGTCCTGCCGCGCCAGCCAGCGCGCGAAATCGGCATAGAAGGTCTGTGCCACGCCCATGGCGGAAGGAATGATGACGCTCGCCTGGGACCTTCCGGGGGACGGGAACAGGCGCAATGCCAGCCGTGAGCCATCGGCCAAGGTCATGACATGTTGCGTCGGCATAGCCCTCACGCCCGCAGGGTATTGCTGCCAGCCCAGCCGGGCCGCAGCCTTACGATCGTCGGCCCCACTGGCCCAGCGGAACCAGGATCTGAGCCTCTCGCGGGCGCTGTAGCAATTCCTCGAGCCGGGAATCGTACTGCATTCGATAAGGTTTCATCTGGTGCTGCAAGAATGCTTCGACGCTCGGCTCGGCCCATCGCTCGTACAACGTGAACCGGGTCGCATCACTTGCGTCCTGGTGCAGGTGGCAGGAAACAAACGCCTCTTCCTTGGACATCTGTTCGAGTATCGAATCGAACGCTTGCCGCCACTGCTGGACACACTCGGGCTTGAGGTGAAGCGTGACGTAGAACACCAACTCATCATTCGTATCGTCGTGTGCCATACCTGATGCCTTCTGCTGGATAAAGGGCGAGTGGACCACCCCCATTGCGGCAGCGTACAGGAGTCGGGCCGCCGAGGATCTCTCCACACTGGCGAAGAAATGTTGCTATTAAGAGACATCCCCCTCGCCAAACGACAAAAACAGCCTGTAGAATGTCGGATGTCAGCAACGGCTGGCCGGTGCGCCCGCAGGCGCCGACCTCACTTTCCGGAGAATCAACTTGATGCAACGACGAACATTGGGCCTGTTGGCTGCCCTGGCAACTACGCTGCCTTTCACCAGCCAGGCCGGCACGATGGACTACACCTATGTCGAACTCGGTTATGTCGATACCGAGATCGATGTCGGCCCTCGTGATGTCGACGGCGACGGCTTCGCGCTGCGCGGCTCATTGGCCGTCCATGAGAACTTCTTCGTGTTTGCCGAATACCAGGACCTGGGCTTCGATTTCGGCATCGACGCCACGGAATTCCGGGTCGGCGCCGGCGTGCGCTGGCCACTGGCGCCGAAACTGGACATCGTCGGCCGCGCCGCGATCGTCAGATCCGAGATCGAGGTCGGAAACAACGACCAGGATGACGATGGCTTCCTGCTGGGTGTACGACTGCGCGGAGAAGTCGCACCGAAGTTCGAACTGGAAGGCGGCTTCGACTATGTCGACCTGGATGATCGCGGCGACGATACCGCCATCGTCCTGGAAGGACGCTACTTCTTCCTCGAGCCGCTGGCCGGCGGACTGCTGCTGCAGATCGCCGACGATGCCAACACCATCGGCATCAACGTGCGCTACACGTTCTAATGGCGACAGGCCCAATCGTCAGCTCGCTGGTTGCGGCGCTGCCGCCTGGCCGCGAGGACGCCGGGCTTTTCGCGAGCGCACTCGGGCCTTTTAGCCCACAGGAGTCACGGGAGCGGCATCGCCGCTCCCGTGGCGGATCTAGGTATCCGCCACCGCGCGATCAAAAAGCGGCGAACGCCGCCCGAACGACCTGAGCCTCGGCGGCGCAGCCGATCTCGCGCTCGCTGCCCGGTCCCGGGAAAAACTCTTGCGTGAGGTCCTTGCCACCGTCGGCACGCCAGCGCACGGTGATCGCCACCGTCTTGAAAGTATGCGCGTTGACCAGCCATAGCCGCTGGTTCTTGTCATCGCAGGCGCCCTGCATCCTCAAGGACACGAAATGCTCGGCCGGTACGTCCTCGGGCGGCTCTTGCGCTGCCTGGATCGAACTGAATCCCGCCATCGCCAGCACGGCGACGCCGGTTGCGATCTGTGCCGCTGTGCCCACGATCGTTACTCCCGTGCCGGACTACGCTCGCAATATAGATCCTTGGGCATTTGCACGCATGACTGTCGTCCCGTATTCGTGTACAAATCCAGATGTAGCGCACGCTCTGGTGCGCCAGGGAGGGGGGCGCCGCGCACTGGAACTTCGCGGTCCTCCATACGTTCGTCTCGCATTCCGCGGACTCATCGAACTTGACTTAACTGGAGGGCGCCTACCATGGCCTTCACGCTGAACCCGTTGCCGTTTCCCAAGGATTCCCTGGGCCCGACCATGTCGGCCCGTACGCTCGAGCATCATCACGATAAGCATCATGCCAATTATGTAAACAAGTTGAACGAGCTGGCGGCGGGGACGAAATACGAAAACGCCGACTTGGAAACAATCGTCCGCGGCACGGCCGGCGGCGAGGGCAAGGACAAGAAGATCTTCAACAATGCCGCGCAAGTCTGGAATCACGATTTTTTCTGGGATTCGCTGGCGCCCAACGGTGGCGGCACCCCGCCTGAGCCGATCCTCAAGCGTCTCGAATCCAGTTTCGGATCGCTGGACAACTTCCGTGACAAATTTGTGGAAGCGGCGGTCAATCAATTCGGCAGCGGCTGGGCCTGGCTGGTGTCGAAGGACGACAAGCTGGAAATCACGACCACGCACGATGCGGACAGCCCGCTGACCTCCGGCAGCCACGCCCTTTGGACCTGCGACGTTTGGGAGCATGCCTATTACCTCGACTATCAGCAGGATCGCGCACGATTCGTCAAATCGGTGATCGAGAATCTCGCCAATTGGCAGTTCGTCGGCAAACGCCTGGCCTTGACCGACAAGTAAAACCACCCGGACACTCCGGACGCCGACGGATCGAGCCGCCGGGGGCTCGTTCCGTGCAACACCAGGAGCGCACAGCGCTCAAGCTCTGCGCTCCTGATTTGGTATCGTCTCATCCGGCACGGCGCAATTGCGAGTCATTCTCGATTGCACATAGAATGCCGGGCACCCTCAGCCCGCCCGGCTTTCTCCTGCGTCCCAAAGAGACCCATGCCACAAATAGCCCGCTGCGCCGTCTTGGCGGCTGCACTCTTGCTCGTGTGTGTCGGCTGCTCCCGCCAGACGCCCGAGGACCCTCGCCGTCCGGTGGTGGACACCTACGCCCGGCTGGTGCTCGCAACCTACGAAGATGCGCTGGCCGCGGCGCAAGAGATGGACTCGGCCATCGACGCGCTGATTGCGGATCCCAGCGAGCAAACCCTGACGGCGGCACGCGAGCGCTGGCGCGCAGCTCGGATACCCTACGGTTACTCCGAAGCCTTTCGTTTCTACGGCGGGCCGATCGATGACGAGGACGGCCCCGAAGGCCAGCTCAACGGCTGGCCGCTGGACGAAAACCATATCGATGCCGTGCACGAGGATCGCTACCACGCCGCGCCCGGCCAGAACATCATCGCCAATGTAGCTGAATTTCCCGAGATCACCCCGGTACTGCTCGCGGCCCAGAACGAGGCGGGCGGTGAAAAGAACATCGCCAGCGGCTACCACGCGATCGAGTTCCTGCTCTGGGGGCAGGATCTGAACGAGCCGCCGGAATCGGCCGGGCAACGGTCGTATACGGACTACGTGGTGGCGAGCGAGTCGCCGGCGGATGTCGCGGCGCGGCGCGGCCAGTACTTGAAGGCGGCCTCGACGCTGTTGATCAGCGACCTGGAATACGTCAGGGACGCATGGCGCGAAGCGCCGGACGATTCGTATCGCAGCCGCCTGGTCAATGGCGATGTCTATACGGCGCTCAAGCGCATGTTCACCGGCATGGCGGCATTGGCGGAAGTGGAGATGGCGGGGGAACGCATGAATGTGCCGCTGCTGTCTTCCGATCAGGAAGAAGAACAATCCTGCTTCAGCGACACCACCGCCGATGACTTGCGGGCCAACGCCGCCGGTATCGAGCATGTCTACTTCGCCCGCTATCAGCGGCGCGACGGCGCGCTCGTCACCGGCCCCAGCCTGGCGGGACTGGTCGAGCAATCGGATCCGCGCGTGGCGCAGGAAGTCGCGGAACGCATCGCACGCAGCCGTGACGCGCTGCAGGCGATCGGCAGCCCATTCGATCTGGAAATTCATCCCGACAATGCCGCCGGACAGGCTCGGGTCCAGGCGGCCATGGATGCCTTGCGGGCACAAGCGCTGTCGTTTGCCCACGCCGCCCGTTCGATGGAGATATTCCTGTCCGACCTGGAAGGTCTCGGCGACTAGAAGACGATGGCGCCCACTGCCGCAGCAACCAGCGCGCACCCGGCACCAACCGGCCATTGCGCCGCACAGCGGCTACGCCCAGAGCGGGTCCGCATGCGTCCCGCGGCCACACTGACCGCACTCGCAGCGCTCGCCACCCTGCCGGGCTGCACCGCCAGGGCACCGCAGACCACAGCGCTGCTGGCCCCCGATTCCGGCGGCCGGGCGACCACGAACAATGCGACTCGCCGTGCCTACGCCCAGCCGGCGCCGGCCCTCGACGTCACCCAACGCGCCGAGTTCTTCATCGGCAATGCCTTCTTCAACAGTCCGTGGATCGCCGCCCCAGCGACCGCCGGCGCCCGCGACGGCTTGGGTCCGCTGTTCAACGCGCGCAGCTGCGATGCCTGCCACAACAACGACGGCCGTGGCCGGCCCCCGCTCCATGAAGACGAGCGCCTCGTTTCCCTGGTCATTCAATTCGGCAGTCCGACACCCGGCTCCAACAATGAACCCGGCCCCGATCCACGCTACGGCGCGAATCTGAATCCCTTTGCCATCGGCGGCGTACCGGCCGAAGGCACGGTACGAATCCGGCAGCGCGAACTTCCGGGCCAGTACGCCGACGGCGAAGCCTATGTCCTACTGGCGCCGCAATACTCGTTCGAAGAACTTGCCTACGGGGATCTGGCGCCGGACACGCGCTTCTCGCCACGCGTCGCCCCCGCGGTGTTCGGGGCCGGACTGCTGGAAGCGATTCCCGAAGCGCAGATACTGGAGTTCAGTGATCCGGATGACGCCGATGGCAACGGCATTTCCGGCCGTCCGAACCGCGTCTGGAACGCGGTAGCAGGAAAAATGGTCATCGGACGCTACGGCTGGAAGTCCAACCAGCCCGACATCGCGCACCAGACCGCTGCCGCGTTTTCCACCGAAATCGGCATGACCTCGTCCCTGCTCCCGCGACAGACCTGCACCAGCGTGCAGACTGCCTGCGCCGCGGCCAAAGACGGCGGCTCGCCCGAGATCAGCGACGAGATCTTCGGCCATATCGTGAACTACCAGCGCCGGCTTGCCGTGCCCGCGCGGCGTAACCTGGAGTCGGATGCGGTCAAGCGCGGAGCACAACTGTTCCTCGACGCAGGCTGCGCCGCCTGCCATCGTCCCACTTTCGTCACCGGCGAGCTGGCCGGCGAGCCCTGGATAGCGGGCCAAACGATTCACCCGTACACCGATTTGCTGCTGCACGACATGGGGGAGCTGCTGGCGGATGGTCGCCCGGATTTCGAGGCCTCGGGCCAGGAATGGCGGACCCCGCCGCTATGGGGTCTGGGACTGCAGCAGACCGTGAACGACCACACGCGCCTGCTGCACGATGGGCGCGCCCGCGACATCAGCGAGGCGATTCTATGGCACGGTGGCGAAGGCGAACGCGCCAGGGAAGCATTCCGCACCCTGCCGCAGGCCGACCGCGTCGCACTGCTGGCCTTCCTTGACTCGCTGTAGGACCCATGAGCCTGACACGACGCAGCTTCATCACCAGCGGCATGCTGACAGCCCTAGGCGGCGCGGCCTGGTGGCTGCACGGTGGTGGGCTGCACGGCGGGCCACGCACCGGCACCTTGCTGTCCGCTTTCGAAGATGCGCGCGGCGATCAATATGTAGGTGGCCTGGAGCTCGATCATGGGCGGGTGTTCGGCGCACGCGTGCCAGTGCGCGCCCATGGTTGCGCCATCGACCCGCTCGATCCGAGGCGCGTCCTGTTCTTCGCCAGACGGCCAGGAACACAGGCGTTCACCCTGCACCGCGACACGATGCAAGTGCATCCGGCGTTCCACAGCGGCGCTGGCCGGCATCTAAGCGGCCATGGAGTGTTTTCGCCCGCCGGAGACCTGCTGTTCGTCCCCGAATACGATTACGAGAATGTGCGCGGCATCGTTTCCGTGCGCGATGCGCGCGATTTTCGCATCCTGCGCGAGATCGATACCCAGGGCATCGATCCGCACGAATTGACCTGGCTGCCGGACGGAAGGACCTTGCTGGTGGCGAACGGCGGCATCCTGACGCATCCGAAAAGCTTCCGGCGAAAACTGAATCTGCCCGCGATGGATTCCTCGCTGTGCGCGTTCGACGCCGCCAGCGGCGATTGTCTGGAGCAGTGGCGATTGCCGGACCATCTGCTCAGCATCCGGCATCTGGCGATGGCCAGCGATGGAACTGTCGCGGCCGGCCTGCAGTATCAAGGCGACAGCGGCGCCACGCCCGGCATCGTTGCCCTCCACCGGCCATCGACCGGATTGCGGTTGTTGCGCGCGCCGCAGGAGGAAATGAAAAAATTCAAAGGCTATGTGGCCAGCATCGCGGTGAGCGAACGGCACGACCTGATCGCGGCGGCCTGCCCGGTCGGTGGCGCAAGGATCACAGGTCGCCCGATCGGTGGCGGAATCGCCTGCTGGTCCCTGCGCCAGGGCCGCTACCTGGGCTTCATCGTCGCCGACGAGCCTTACGGCCTGTCGCGGCTCCATGACGGATCCATCCTCGCCTCCCAGCGCGACGGCAGCGCTTTCGGCGTGGATGAAACGCGCTTGCAGCCGCAACGGCGGCGATTCGCCGGCGCCGCACCGGTTCGCTGGGACGATCACTGGACCAGTGCCTGAATCAACCTCCGGCAGGCATAATTCCTGCGGCTGGTTTGATGGAGAACGCTCGTGGCCGCATCGACGACAATCCGGCATCGGCTGATCCTCGGCCTGGCGGCACTGGCAGCCTCCCCCTTCGCCCTGGCTGCCGATTCGCCACCCGCCGCGACCTTGCCCCATTGGGCACCCGAGCCGCCGCCAAGGATCGTCGAAGATCGCGTTCGCGTCGAACTCACCCTGCTGGCGGCCGGGTTCGATACCGACTTGCGTCTGGATCAGTCGCCAGGCGTGCCGGGCACGCTCATCAACGCGGAGAATGACCTGGGCCTGGCTACATCGGATCTGTTACCGATGGCGGAGATCACCCTGCTTCCCGGCGAACGCCACCTGCTGCGGCTGAGCGGCCTCGGCTCGCGCCGCACGGCACGCAAGACGCTGGAGCGCACGATCTCGTTCGGCGACCAGACCTACCTGGCGGGCGAACGAGTCGACAGCGAACTCGATCTGACCATGCTGGGGCTCGTGTACGGCTATCGATTCATAGCGCGCGACAACGCAGAATTCGCCGCCACCCTCGGCGTGCAGATACTCGAGGTCGAGGCCAACGCCCTGGTACGCAGCCGCGTCCTGCGCGATGCCGAAAGCGGTGTCATACCGCTTGCGCTACTGGGACTGGAAGGGCGTTTCGAGCTGGATGCCCGCTGGTCGTTCGAGGGCCGGGTGCAATACCTGAGCGCTAACATCGATGCCGTCGACGGTTCGCTGCTGGACGCGCGACTGGCGCTCACCTGGCGCATGAATCCCTATCTGGTTTTCGGCGCCGGCTATCGTCACTTCACCATCGAAGTGGACTCACGCGACGAATCGACGGCGGGCCTGGCCGACCTGCGCCTCAACGGTCCCGCGCTGTTCGTGCGCGCGAGCCTGTAGCGCCTGGTCCGGCCGGCGAATCCTCAGCGCTGCGGTGGGCGGGCGCCGTCGCCGGGCTGATCGGCCGCCGCACCGGCCTGGTCGGCGTTGGGACGATCCGAGTCCGATGGCATCGTCTCGTATGGCTGCAACAGCACCGTCCCCGGTGGCGACACCAATGGTTCCGGCTGCGATGGCGCAGGCTGCGTTTCGGCCGCCGGCGACAAATACATGTCGGTCATCTTGTAGTAGATGCGCAGGAAGGCGTCCAGGGCGCCAAAAATGGCCACTACCGGCAGCATTGCCAGCAAGAATATGATCAACCACTTGAGCGGCTTGGGCTTCTTGATCTCGCGGTCGATTTCCCGGTCGCGATCGTTCGCCGCCTGGGCACGCCACTGGATCGCGCGCTGCAGATCGGAGAGTGGGCGCTCGAACGGCAGGATGCGCGCGGGCTCAGGCGTAGGGGGCGCTGACTCCAGCGCACGTTCGTCGGACTGCTGGCTCATGACTTGTAATCGAATGACAATCTTCGCAACGCAACGGGCATCAGTGTAGCAGACCCATCCGCCCTGCCCGGGTTCCCGCCTTGCCGCAATGCCCGCCGGCGCATGCCGCCCGGAGCGCAGCGAGGGCTTGTCGTCCGACGCCCGACAGGCGCCCGCTGCCGGCGCGCTCCGGGCCCTTCGCCCCGCTAGAGTTGCGACTCGATGGGCAACAGCCCGAGTAGCCAGGTGATTGCCCGCCGCATCCAGCTGGCATACGGATCCTTGTAGTGGCGAACCTCGCGCCCGGCGATGCGCTCAGTCCAGCACCTGCGCCCCTGCTCGTCCAAAGTGACCGAAAAACTGTGCTCCGGCGTCGATGCCCCATCGAAGATCCCGAGCATCTGGCCTGCCAGCTGCGCATTGTCGATCCAAACGCCCATTTCGCAGTTCAACTGTGCAGACCGTGGGTCGATGTTGAACGATCCGACGAATATTCGCCGGCGATCGATGATGGCCGCTTTGGTGTGCAGGCTGGCGCGCGAGGATCCCAGCCGTATCCGCTTGTCCTGCTCGTTGGGGGCCACCGCGGACTTCAACTCGTACAGGCACACGCCTCCTTCGAGCAGCGATTCCCGGTAGCGCGCATAACCGCTGTGCACCGCCGCCACATCGGTGGCCGCCAGCGAATTGGTCAACACCGCGACCCGCACGCCACGGCGGGCCAGATCGCGCAGCGCCGCAGCGCCCCCGGCCCCGGGTACGAAGTAAGGCGAAATCAGCAACGCCTCGGATTGCGCGCCTTTCAGCGCCTCGATCATGCTCTCGAGCACGCCGGGGTCGATCGACGTTGCATGCCGCTTGGCCTTGCGCGGGTCATCCGCCACCACGCGCACCACGTCGGAGCGGCTCCAGCGCGCCATATTGTCCAGCAAGTCCGCCAGCGGCGGCGCATCCAGCAGTTGCCGCAAGTAGGCGGATTGCTCGGCAGCGACTGTCGATTCCTGCAATACCTCGCGCAGTTCATTCAACGTATATTTATTGCGCCCGACACGACGCAGGCGGGATACCGGCACCGCGGCTGGATTGATCCAGTAGCGTTCAAAACAAAGGGCCGCATCGATGACCGCGGCGCCCGTCAGCAACGCATCCATATCGATGAAATTGACATCGTCGCTGGCGGAGAAATATTCATCGCCGATGTTGCGCCCACCGACGATCGCCAGATCCTCATCGACGATCCATGACTTGTTGTGCATCCGGTGATTCAGACGCGATCCGCGCACGAACATCTCTCGCAGCGTGCGCAGTGCACCGGAGCGGGTCGCGAACGGATTGAAAAGCCGGATCTGAATACGCGGATGACGATTCAGCGCGACCAGCACCGGATCGCGTGTGCGCGCATCCATGTCATCGAGCAGCACTCGCACTCGCACACCGCGGTCCGCGGCCTGAACCAGCTCATGCGCCAGGTAGCGGCCGGTCGTATCGCTGTGCCAAATATAATACTGCACGTCGATGCTGCGCCTTGCCATGCGACAGGACGCCACCCGGACCGCGAAGGCATCACGGCCGTCCGGCAGCAGGCATGCCTGGGACGCGGCGGCCGGCGCCTGCGGATCGGTTCCCGATGGCGCCCGGGGCCGGGCCGGC
Source organism: Steroidobacter denitrificans (assembly GCA_040395055.1). GTDB lineage: Bacteria > Pseudomonadota > Gammaproteobacteria > Steroidobacterales > Steroidobacteraceae > Steroidobacter > Steroidobacter denitrificans_A. The sequence goes on along the minus strand of JBEBRC010000043.1, from coordinate 145 downwards.
AGACTGTCCGCGGACGCGCCCCCCTGCGCCGTCACCAGAGTTCTCAGCAAATGACCCAGCCGCAACTTGTACTTCCCGGTTCGCTGCAAAGCACCGATCATCGCATGCCGCCCGTCCGTGGGTTAATCTACGGTGCCGGACACGG
>JBEBRC010000042.1:0-18206 GCA_040395055.1 Steroidobacter denitrificans | reverse complement strand
CACGGTCTTGGCAGGGGTGCCGGAACATTCTTCGACGAGCCATTCCTCGATGAGCCATTCCTTGATGATCAAGGGTTCCCCATTGCCACTCTGGACGCGCCTGATCAGGCGACAGGCAGGCTGTCGTGCACCAGGCGTACTACCGCGCTCTCATTCCGGATCGGCTTTTCGGCCCAGGTCGTGTTGCATGCAAGGATCCTTCGAACGCCGCTGCGGCTTGCTGGCCGGACTGCGGCGGGCCATGCTGGTCGGAGTATTGGCTGGGACATTGGCCGCTTGCGGTCAAACGCAGGAGTCGCAGCATGACGGCGAGGCCTTGCAGGTCGCGACCCACGAGGTCGAGCCGCGGCATATGCCGCTGGTCCTGGAGACGGTCGGGCGCACCGAGGGATCCAAGGAAGTAGAGCTGCGAGCTCGCGTCAGCGGCATCCTGGAAAAACAGGTCTACGACGAAGGCCTGGCGGTGAAGGCGGGCGCGACCCTGTTTCGCATCGATCCGGTCCCGTTCGAGATCGCGCTGGCGCATGCGCAAGCGGCCCTGGCGCAGGAGCAGGCGGTGAACCAGCAGGCTCGCCGCAACGCCGACAGGCTGACGGCACTGGCGGCGCAGAAGGCCGTCAGCCGGCGTCAGGCGGACGATGCGATCAGCGCCCTGGAGGCATCGGATGCCGCGATCCTGGCCGCCCAGGCCAAGCTGCGCGAAGCACAGACCAACCTTTCGTACACGCGTGTGACGGCGCCCATCGATGGCATTGCCGGTCGCGCCGAGCATTCCGAGGGCAGCCTGGTCACCGCGAATGCGCAGTCCGGCCTGTTGACCACCATTACGCAGACCGATCCGATCTGGGTGCGATTCGCCTTGTCGCTGGATGAGTTCGAGGCCATGCGCGCCGCCGGAGCCGGCGGCCCGGCGGCCCTGTCGGTGGATCTGCTGGGGTCCGACGGCGGCGCGCGGGCGCGCGGCGGCCGGGTCAATTTTGCGGGGTCCACGGTGGATACGACGTTGGGCACCGTGCAACTGCGAGCCGAGTTCAGCAATCCCGCGCTGTCCATCCTGCCGGGAGAGTATCTGCGCGTGCGACTGTCGGGAGGGGAGATGCTCACCATCACCGTGCCGCAACGGGCAGTACAGCAAGGGATGACCAGCACTTTCGTGTGGATCGTGAACGCACAAGGCAAGGCCGAGCAGCGTGTCGTTCAGACCGATGTGTGGATCGGCGACGGCTGGCGCATCCGCAGCGGGCTCGACGCCGGCGATACGCTGATCCTGGACAACTTGATGAAATTGCAGGCGGGACAGGCGGTGAGCGGCAAGGCGGAGGTGCCGCAGCGCGCTGCGGAGCAGTACCCGGAAACGGATCACTTGCCGCTCGCGCCGGCCGCAGCGGCGGATTCATCGCGCCCGGCCAGCAGCTGAGGCGCGTCCCATGATCTCCAGGTTTTTTCTTGAACGCCCGGTCTTCGCGGGCGTGTGCGCCATCATCATCGTGCTCGCCGGCCTGGCCGGCTTCGCCGTACTGCCGGTGGCACAGTATCCGGAGATCGCGCCACCCACCGTCGTCATCAATGCCAGCTACCCGGGCGCGAGCGCGGAGACGCTGGCCCGTACCGTTGCGGCGCCGATCGAGGAGCAGCTCTCGGGCGTGGAGGGGATGCTTTATTTCGAGTCCAGCTCCGCGGCCGACGGCCGGACCTCGATCACGGCGACCTTCGAGGTCGGTACCGACATCGACACCGCGGTGTTCAACGTCAACAACCGCGTACAACTGGCCGAGCCGCGCCTGCCCGAAGAAGTTCGACGCAATGGCGTGACGGTGCGCAAGCGCACCAGTGACATGCTGATGTTCATTGCGCTGTTCTCGCCTGACAACACCTTGTCGACGCTGGACATGTCGAACTATGCCTCGGTCAACGTCGTCGATGAACTCAAGCGGGTGCCCGGTATCGCCGACCTGACGATTTTCGGTGCCCGCAACTACTCCATGCGCATCTGGCTGAATACCGACAAGATGTCGCAGCTGGGGGTGACGACCAGCGACGTGGCCAGCGCCCTGCGGGCGCAGAATGCCCAGTATGCGGCGGGACGGATCGGCGGCGAGCCGGCGTTGCCTGGCCAGGCCCTGTCCTTGACCGTCACCGCGACCGGACGCTTGATCGAGCCCGAGCAGTTCGGTGAAATCATCGTGCGCGCAGGCGGACCGAAAGGCGTGCTGCGCATCAAGGATATCGCGCGCATCGAGCTGGGGGCGGAGAACTACGAATCGATTTCGGTCCTCAACGGCAATCCGATGGTCGGGCTGGGCATATTCCTGCAGACCGGGGCCAACGCGCTGGATGTCGGCAATGCGGTCAAGGCGAAGCTGGAGGAGCTCAAGCGCAGCTTCCCATCGGGCATGGACTACGTCATTTCTTCCGACTCCACCGATTTCGTCAAGGCGTCCATTCGTGAAGTCACCGTGACGATATTCGAGGCGGCGCTGCTGGTGGTCGGCGTCGTGTTCCTGTTCCTGCAGTCTTGGCGCGCAACGCTCATTCCGTTCATCGCCGTTCCCGTCTCCCTGATCGGCACCTTCGCCGGCTTGTGGCTGGCCGGCTTTTCGATCAATACGCTGACGTTGTTCGCGATGGTGCTGGCCATCGGTATCGTGGTCGACGATGCGATCGTGGTGCTGGAGAACGTCGAGCGACTGATGCGCGAGGAGGGCATGCGCGCCTACGAGGCGTCGGTGGAGGCGATGAACGAGGTCTCCGGCGCCATCGTGGCGATCGTGCTGGTGTTGTGCGCCGTATTCGTGCCGGTGGCGTTTCTGGGCGGCATCGCCGGCCAGCTCTATCGCCAGTTTGCCGTCACGGTGGCGATCGCGGTGGTGATTTCCGGATTCACGGCGCTGACCCTGACGCCTGTGCTGTGCGCCTTGCTGCTCAAGCCGGGACATCACGAATCGAAGCTGTTCGCCCCCTTCAATCGAGGGTTTGCCTGGCTCACGCAGCGCTTCCTGTACTTCGTGCGTGGCGCGATTTCCCATCGCGCCAAGGCGTTTGCCTTCTTCGGCGCGGTGATCGCGCTGGCGGGCGTGCTCCTTTATGTGGTGCCAGGCGGCTTCGTGCCGGAGGAGGACCAGGGACAGGTACTGGTTTCGATACAGTTGCCGGACGCCGCCAGCCTCGAGCGCACCGTGGAGGCGACGGCGCAACTGCAGGAGCTGATCCGGGGGGAGCCGGCGCTGAGGTACGTCGCGGCGATCAATGGCTTCGACCGCATCGGTGGCGGCAACAAGAGCAGCACGGCCACCTATTTCGTGCGCTTGCTGCCGTGGGACCAGCGCAACGTCAGTGCCGATGACATGGTGGCCTTCATCGAGGAGCAGGGCGAGAAGGTCAGCGCCGGCAGGGTGCGCGCATTCGGCCCGGCGCCGATCCGGGGCCTGGGCTCCACGGGCGGTTTCGAGTTCTATGTCCAGGCGCGTGCCGACGTCGATTCGCAGCAGATGGCGCAGACGGTGCAGGATTTCGTCGACCAGCTTGGGCAGCATCCGGCGCTTGCCCAGATCAACACCTTCTTTCGCGCCAACGTGCCGCAACTGCGCGTCGATGTGGAGAGCGAGAAGGCGCTGGCGCTGGGCGTGCCGGTCAATGCCGTCTTCGAGGCACTGCAGAGCACGATGGCCGCGCTGTACGTGAACGACTTCAACAAGTTCGGCCGAACCTACCGGGTGCAGATGCAGGCCGACGCCGGTTTTCGTGCCCAGCCGGGTGATCTGGGCAACGTGTTCGTGCGCTCCACCAGCAGCGGCGCGATGATTCCGCTCAAGGCCCTGATCACCGTCTCGGAAATCGTCGCTCCGGAGCAGATCGAGCGCTTCAACGGCTTCATGGCGGCGAAGGTGCTGGGCAGCGGCCAGCGCGGGATCAGCTCGGGCGAGGCCATCAAGGCCGTGGACGAGGTTGCCGCGCAGTATCTGCCCGCCGGATACGAGCTGGCCTGGAGCGGCCAGGCTTTCCAGGAGCGCAGGACCGGCAACGCCTCGCTGTTCGCGTTCGGCGCCGCGATCGTGGTGGTCTATCTGATTCTTGCGGCCTTGTACGAGCGCTGGCGCCTGCCCATCGCGGTGGTGCTGACCGTGCCGTTCGCACTGCTCGGCGCACTGATCTTCGTCTGGTTGCGCGGCATGGAGAACGACATCTACTTTCAGATCGGGCTGGTGGTGCTGATCGGCCTCTCCGCCAAGAACGCGATCCTGATCGTCGAGTTCGCGCAGCGCGCCTACCTGGGAGGCAAGTCCACCTGGGAGGCCGCCCTGGAGGCGGCGCGACTGCGTTTTCGTCCGATCGTCATGACGTCATTGGCGTTCATGCTGGGCGTGGCGCCGCTCGCGGTATCGACCGGAGCCGGGTCGGCCGCGCGCCGCTCCATGGGGACCGGGGTCTTCGGCGGCATGCTGATCGCGACCTTCGTCGCAATGATCTTCGTGCCCATGTTCTTCACGCTGGTCGCGAAGCGGCGCAGCAGCCGGCGCTCGCAGGAGACTGCGCCCGTCGATGCGCAGCAGCCAGGATAAGACAGCAGCGGCTGCGGATAGCGGGGCGTAATAGAGCCAGGATAAGGCCCAGGTGCCGGGTCGCGGCCGATCCAGCGCGCTCGACACATGCCGGCGCGCTGGATCTCCTTGTGCCGCGCTAGACGACGCCGAATGCCAGCATGGCTTCGGCGACGCGGCGGAAGCCGCTGATGTTGGCGCCGATCGTATAGTTGCCCGGGGCGCCGAACTCCTCCGCGGTCTCGTGGCAGTCGCGGTGTATGTTCTGCATGATGCCGTGCAGGCGGCGCTCGGTATGCTCGAAGCTCCAGGCATCGCGGCTGGCGTTTTGCTGCATTTCCAGTGCGGACGTGGCAACACCGCCGGCGTTCGCCGCCTTGCCCGGGCCATAGGCCAGGCCGGCTTCCAGGAAGGCCCTCACGCCACCGGGCGTGGTCGGCATGTTGGCGCCCTCGCCGATCGCGATGCAGCCGTTGCTGACCAAAGTGCGCGCGGCGTCCTCGTCCAGCTCGTTCTGCGTCGCGCAGGGCAGGGCGACCTGGCAGGGAATGCTCCATAGCTGATCCGTGCCGAGGCACTGAGCATCGGAGCATTCCTGGGCATAGTGGCTGATACGGCGCCGCTCGACTTCCTTGATGCGCTTGAGCATATCGAGGCGGATGCCTTGCGGATCGTACAGCACCGCGTTCGAATCCGAGCAGGCAATGACTTTCGCGCCCAGCTGCTGCAGCTTCTCGATGGCGTAGATGGCGACGTTGCCGGAGCCCGATACGATGCAGGTCTTGCCTTCGATCGTCTGCCCGCGCGCCTTGAGCATTTCCTCGACGAAATAGACCAGGCCATAGCCGGTCGCCTCGCGCCGCACCAGCGAGCCGCCCCACAGGGGACTCTTGCCCGTCAGTACCGCCGACTCGTAGCGATTGGTGATGCGCTTGTACTGGCCGAACAGATAACCGATCTCGCGCGCGCCGACGCCGATGTCGCCCGCCGGTACGTCGGTGTATTCGCCCAGATGGCGATACAGCTCGGTCATGAAGCTCTGGCAAAAGCGCATCACTTCATTGTCCGACTTGCCTTTCGGATCGAAGTCGGCGCCGCCCTTGGCGCCGCCGATCGGCATCCCGGTGACGGCGTTCTTGAACACCTGCTCGAAGCCCAGAAACTTGACGATGCCCAGATAGACCGAAGGGTGGAAGCGCAGCCCGCCCTTGTACGGGCCGAGCGCGCTGTTGAACCCGACGCGAAAGCCGCGGTTGATCTGCACTTCGCCCCGGTCGTCCTGCCAGGGCACGCGAAAGATGATCTGGCGCTCCGGTTCACAGATGCGCTCGATGATCTTGTGTTCGGCGTACTGGGGGTGCTTCTTCAGCACCGGCCCCAGTGTCTCCGCAACCTCTCGAACCGCCTGGTGAAACTCCGACTCTCCAGGATTGCGACGGATGACGTCTTCGATGATCCGCTCTATGCCTTTCTTTATGCCCGTCACCCTTGCTCCTTTGTTGTTGCGCACTAGGCGCTGGTAGTTGTCAGATCAGCTCTTGGGCTCGATGTCGTCGTTGACGACCTCGAGTACGGTGAGCTTGCCGGACCCGCCAGAGGGGCTCGGCCAATCGATCGACTGCCCGGGGCTGAGCCCGATCAGCGCCGCGCCGATCGGCGTCAGTACCGAGATCTGGTTGCGATCGATATCGGCCGCTTCCGGATAGACCAGCGACACCTTGCGGGTGCGGCCACTGGCCTCGTCGCTATAGCTCACCTGCGACCCCATGCGAATGATATCGGCGCTGCAGCCCTCGTCGGGAACGATCTGCGCCCGGCTCAACTCGTCGGAGAGATACTCGGCGACGGGCGAGGGCGCGGCGCGACTCAGCGCCGTTTCCGTCAGCCTCACCAGGCGGGCATGATCGCTGGCCGCAATGATGATGCGCGGACGCGGCGCCGGCTTGCCGGCACGATTCCTATTATCGGACTTAATATTATCACGGGTCATTTCAGCACCATGTCTTGCCGCTAATCGAGGAATTGCGCGGCGGGAAATGTTGAATCAGCCAATGGCCAGGATACATGTGGCGAATTGCTTCGCCGCGTCGATCGTCAGCGCGGGCGGATCAATCGGGGTCAACCTGACTTGTAAAGCTCGCGCGGGGCCCCCGGGCGAGCAGCGGCAAAGCGCCTACACCCGGGGTGCGAAGCCCTGGATAAGATGACCTGCGCGGAACAGGCGAAAACGCATAGAGAATACGATCGGCATGGTGCCGAGCATAGTTAATTGCAGTCCCCTGTCAAGCTGGTATGTCCTGCGCTTGAAAAGAATGCCGGATGCGCTATAAGAGCAGCGCTATGATTTTGCTTGAACCCGACTGCCGCCGCTTGCCTGTCCAGGCTGCCAGCCCGCTTGGCGCGAGCCTGGGTCCGGTGCGCGGCTTTCCGGTCCTGCGTCATTGCGCAAGCTCGGGTAATACGGCCTGGCTTGCCATAGTCCGGCCTCCCGGCTGACGCAGCGTGCGGCGCGGCGTTGGCGCCGACGCCGGCCTTTCCCTCGCCAACCCACTCCCTTCGCCGCGGTACGGGCCGCGCGCTTACAAGTCATGTTAGTCATGCATCATGTCATCGGAATCGCATTGCAGGAGGAATGAGTGCGTCCGGAATTTCCGATAGAGTGCAGGTGCTCTCATCGTCACGAACGATTTCAACTGGCATTTGCCCGCAAAGCTATCGAAGTATTGCCGCGCGACGAAGAGACTGCCTTCGAGCCCAGCGCCAAGGGGCTCACTTTGCTTGCCGAAACGGAGATGGCGCTGGAGCGGCCGCTGCGGGTGCTGCGCGAGGTCTACGGCGATGAGATCCGGATCGAACCGCCGGCCATCCGCTATCACCACGGTGCAAAGCTCGAAGAGCCGCACATGGGGCTGCGCGTCCTGTGTTCGCCGCAGCACTTCGAGGTCGTGCGCCGCGATCTGCGGCTGCGCAAAGCGTCGATCATGGACGCGGAGGTCAATCTTCGCTTCGGCATCGTGCGTGCCAGCGCGCCGCTGGCCGCGCTGTTCGGCTTTCCGGACCGCCTGGCGCAGATCACGCTCGGGCACGGGAAGCTGGTGATGTGGCTGAGCCATTACGCGCCGGTGGAGGAGCCGCCGCCCGGGGGCAGCGCCGCGTGACGCGCAGACGCGCTGCGGCAGGCCGCGCGCGTATCGGCGCCGGTTTTCCGGATCCAGCCCCGGTTTCGATGTGCGCCGCCGCCAGCGCCGCTGCATCGGCCGCCGCCAGTGATAAGCGCGGGTCGCCGATTCCCGGCCGCGCTTGCCCTCAGCTCGCGCGGGCGGGGCCGGCATCGAACAAGCGTGTGGCCTGTTCGCGTATGGCCTGTACCGCCGGATGGGTGATCGTGCTTTCCATGGATACGGCATAGAACTGCGCTCGCACGCTGCGCGCCGCGCCGATCGATACCAGTCCGACGTCGCTGCGAAACTGCTCGATCAGGACGTTGGGCACGGGAGCGACGCCCCGTCCCGCGCGGGCAAACTCGCGCAGCAAGGCATAATCCTCGAATTCGCCCAGAATGAGCGGCCGCACATGATGCTTGTCCAGCCATTGATCGAGCGCGCGCCGAATCGCGGTGTCGGCGGTCGGAAGCAGCATCGGCGCGCCGTCGAGCGACTTCGGGAATCCTGACTGCAGTCTTGCGGCCAATGCCGGCGTTGCCATCCATGATTCGCCGCAGGACCCCAGCGGATGGTTGTAGGCGCGTAGATGGAGGCTGGGCGTAGCCGGAGAGTCCGACAGCACCAGGTCCAGTTGGCGGATGCTCAACGAGGCGAGCAGCGTCTCCAGGGTGCCTTCGCGGCAGACGATCTGGGTGGGCTGGCTCATCGCGAACGCCGCCTCCAGCAGCCGCTGGGCGATTTCCTTCGGCACCACATCGTCGATGCCCACCACCAGGCGCAGCGGGCGATGCGTCGGTTGCCGCGCCAATGCATGGATCAGTTCGCCGCCCAGGCCGAAGATTTCCTCCGCATAGCTGAACACCAGCCGGCCGACTTCGGTCGGGGCGAGGGTGCGGCCGGATTTGATCAGCAATGTCTCGCCGATGCGTTCCTCGAAGGTGCGCAGCTGGGCGCTGATCGTCGGCGCGGATAAATTCAGCTCGGCGCAGGCGCCGGCCAGGCTGCCATTGCGAACGACGGCCCAGAAATACTGCAGATGCTGATAGTTGAGGCGGCGTACAGGTGGATGCATAAGGTTAGATAAAAACTAAATATATATAAGATTAATTCTAATAGACCTAACAATAACATTGGGCTACAACTCATGGGCCGGCGTAAGGAGAGCAAAATGAGCCGAAGAATCGTCTTGAGTCGCCCAGACTTGGAGCTTCTGCGCTCGATTCTGAGTGCGCCGTCGGCCGCCTCGCTGCGCGATCGCGATCATTTGGTGGAATTGCGCGAGGAAATGGAGCGCGCCGTCATCGTCGAGCCCGGTGACTTGCCGCCCGACGTCGTTGCCATCCATGCCCGCGTACAGGCTTGCGACGTCGATGGCGATGCGAACCTCGAATACGTCCTGGTTCCGCCTTCGCAGGCCGACCTCGGCAGTGGCCGCCTGTCCGTGCTGGCGCCGCTGGGTACGGCGCTGCTGGGATATCGCGTCGGCGATACCGTGAGCTGGGAAATGCCCGGTGGCTTGCGGCGCCTGCGAATCCAGAAAGTCCAGCAGGATTCGCAGGCGAATCGTCCGCCGCCGCCGCTTGCCGCATGAGGCCGCCCGCGGGGCGCGATCCCGCGCGCCCCGCTTCGACATGCCCGCAGACCGGGTCCTTGCCAGAGGATCCGCCGTCGGGCGGGCTCCGGCAGACAAGCGATGCGAGATGAAAACGATGAGCGCGAGCATGAATTCACTTGCCCGAGAGGCACCACCACCGCGGTCCGAAGCCACGGTTGCAGCGTCGAGCGGTATCGAACAGCCCGAGCCTGCGCCACGGCGCAGATTCGTGTGCGCAACCGACCTGTCGCAACGCTCGAGCAGGGCAGTGCAGCGCTCGGCCATGCTGGCGCGCCGGCTCGATGCCGATCTGTTGCTGGTGCATGTCATCGACGAGCGCCAGCCGGAACACCTGGTGCGCCTGATGGCGGATCGGGCAGCGACGGCGTTGCGCGCACAACTGGGGGCGCTGGGTCTGGGGCCGGAGTCCGGCATCGCGGTGCGCATCGGCAGGGTGCTGCCCATCATTCGCGACGCCGCACACGAGTGGGGCGCCGATCTGGTCATCATGGCGCCGCCGCCGCCGCGCAACTACGAGCGCATGCTCGGCACGACCGCCGAGCGTATGATTCGCGCCATCTCGCTGCCGGTATTGTTCGTTCATCGCGAAGTGCGCGGCGGCTACGGCAAGGCGCTGGTCGCGACGGATTTGTCCGATGCGGCGGTGCGCATGACGCGCGCCTCGGCTGCCTTGCGCTTGTTCGAAGGCGTGGACACGACGATCGTGCATGCCTTCGGGCCGCCACATGAGGGAATGATGTCCAAGGCCGGCGTCAGCGACATCCAGGTCGAGTCGTACGCCAGAAAGTGGAAGGCGCAGTTGTCGCACGAGCTCGCCCGGCATGCCGCCGATGCCGGGGTCGAGCCGTCGCGCGTTACGGTCGTCGAGGAGAACGCGAGTCCGTTTCGTGCCATCGAGCGCACGGTGCGGCAGGTGCAGCCCGAGTTGCTGGTGATCGGCACCAGCCGTTACTTCATGCTCAAGCGGATGCTGCGCGATAGTGTCACCGATGAGGTTCTGCGCCATTCCGCGGCGCTGGGCGAATGCGACATCCTGGTGGTGTCGCCCACGGCGGCCGCACGGCCGCAGCAGCATGCGAGTCCGCAGGACTCGGGCAGCGCCGGCTGGTACGGGCGCTCGGGGGGCACCCTGGAGCAGATGAAGGGCTGGGACGGCTCGCGCCTCAGCGCGGCTGAAATCCCAGTTCGAACAAGTCGATGAACCGCGCGGCAATCTCGGCCGCATCCAGCGAATCGTCGCTCTTGTACCAGAAGGCGATCCAGTTCATCGCTCCGGCGAGCGCAAAGGCAGTGATCTTCGCGTCGCACGGCCGGATCGAGCCATCGTCGATGCCTTGCTTGATCAGGTGTCGCAGCCCTTGGTCGATGTCGGATTTCAGCTCCCTGACCTTGTGGCTCATGGCCGGGCTGAGGTCCTGATTCTCGGCCTGTACCATGCACCAGCCGAAGTCGGAGGTGATGGCGCTGGCGTAGCGCGTCATGACGCAGGCCAGGCGCTCGCGGGCGCTGCCCTCGGAGCTGCGGATCTCCTCGAAGCCCTCCATGATCAGGTTCAGGCCGGTGTGGAAGCATTCGAACAGCAGTTGTTCCTTGTTGGCGACGTAGTGATAGACCGTGGGCTTGGTGACATTGAGTTCGCGGGCAATGTCGTCGAGCGAAGTGTTGTGATAGCCACGCTCGCGAAAGGCACGGGCGGCGGTCAGGATGACCGCTTCGCGCTTGCGCTCACGGTCGCGCGCGCGCGCGTCGCCGGAGTTCCACAGCTCCCGGGCGCTTGCTGGTTTCGATCGATTCTTCGTGCGCGCATCCGCCACGGTGATGCTCCTGATTCATTGGTGCCGGCCATTCGTCCATGGGCCGGTTCATTGTGCCGGCCGCATCGCCGCCACGATTGTTGCACGACAGCAATGCCTGTGGTCGAGGCAGGCAGCCATGCTGGCCGCCGGTCGGCATCGACCGCGTGGCCGGCCGATCGCGCACGGCCTATCGATTGCAGCCAGGCGCCCGGGCCGCTGGCTAAAAAAATAGCCAGCGGCCTGCGGTGCAACTATACTCGCGAGTATACACGAGTATACTGTGTAGTACATAACTCGACGCCAGTCGCCTTGCGGCTGGTGGAGATCGACAGGCCGCCCGTACTTGCGGACTTGACGCATGCGGGAATCTGGTTTCAGGCGATGGATGGTGGAGAGGCGTGATGAGCGTGCAAGCTGTTTCTGCGGAATCCGACGAGCAAGCGGTGGAGTCGAGCACGGCGCGCAAGCCGCTGCGCTTCGTCAGCGCCGCGTCGCTGTTCGATGGGCACGATGCGGCGATCAACATGATCCGGCGCTTGTTGCAGGCGCACGGCGCCGAGGTGGTCCATCTGGGCCACAATCGCAGTGTCGCCGACATCGTGGGCGCGGCCATCCAGGAAGATGCCGACGCCGTGGCGGTATCGTCCTATCAGGGCGGGCACAACGAATACTTTGCCTACATGGTGGACGTGCTGCGCGAGCGCGGTGCCGGGCACATCCGTGTGGTGGTCGGCGGCGGCGGCACGATCGCGCCCGTCGAAATCGATGCGCTGGAGCGTTATGGCGTGGAGAAGATCTACACGCCGGAGGACGGGCGCCGCATCGGCCTGGACGGCATGATCGACGATGTGTTCACTCGCGTGCGCGCCGCGCAGCGAGCGCCGTTCGCGTTCGGGCCGCTCAATCCACGCGACCAGGGGCAGCTGGCGCGCACGATCTCCGCGCTCGAGGAGGCGCAGTCCGGCCCAGACGCCGCCGCGGCGGCGGAGCCGATCCGGCGCGCGATCGCGAAGGCGAAGCGCCGCGCTCCGGTGATTGGATTGACCGGCACGGGCGGCGCCGGCAAGTCGAGCTTGAACGATGAGCTGCTGCAGCGTTTCGTGCGCAACTTCCCGGAGCGCCAGATCGCGGTCGTGGCCATGGATCCCACCCGGCGCCGTTCGGGCGGTGCGCTGCTCGGGGATCGCATCCGGATGAATGCCTTGGCCGCCGAGAACATTTTCATGCGTTCGCTGGCGACGCGGCGCCAGAATCTGGCGACCAGCGCCGTGCTCAAGGACACGATCGGTCTGCTGCAGCTGGCGAATTTCGACCTCATCATCGTCGAGACCGCTGGTATCGGCCAGTCCGATTCCGAAATCACGGACATGGTCGATCAATCGGTCTATGTGATGACCAGCGAATACGGTGCGGCCAGTCAGCTGGAGAAGATCGACATGCTCGACTTCGCCGACATGATCGTGCTGAATAAATTCGAGAAGCGCGGCGCCGAGGATGCGCTGCGCGACGTGCGCAAGCAGTGGCGCCGCAACCATCCGGCACAGGCACGACTGGCGGATGCCGACATTCCAGTCTTTCCGACCATCGCCAGCCGATTCAACGATCCTGGCGTGAACAGCCTGTTCACCCGCTTGTGCGCGGCGATCGATGAAACGGCAAAGAAGCGCGGCGCCGAACAGTCCTGGGTTCCCGCCAGCGTCGGGCCGACCGAATTCGTCTCGCGTGATCCGCTCATTCCCGGATCGCGCATCCGCTACCTGGCGGAGATTGCGGCCAACGGCCGCCTGGCGCAGCGCCAGGCCGAGGAAGCGGTTGCCGCGGCGCGTACCGCCTACGGCGTCTACCAGGCGCTGCGCGCCTTGCACGACGCCCAGCTGCCGGCGCCGTTGGAGCGCTATCCGGACGCTGTGCTCGAGGAAGCCGGCATCGACGGCACTCGCCGCGAACTGCGCAGCCGCTACAACGAGGCCCTCGATGCGATTGGCGCGCATGGCGTCGGCGAGCTGAAGCGTTGGCCGCACCGAGTCAAGGAGATCACGCAGGCGCAGTACTCCTACAAGGTGCGCGAGCGCGTGGTCACGGGTGAGAACTACACGACCAGCCTCAGCGGCAATCAGATACCGAAGCTTGCCGCGCCCAAGAGCGGCGAATGGGGCGAGATCCTGGCCTTCGTCCTGGCCGAGAATCTGCCGGGAAGCTATCCGTATACCGGCGGCGTGTATCCGTACCGGCGCGAGGAGGAAGATCCGATCCGCATGTTCGCCGGCGAAGGCGGGCCGGAACAGACCAATCGGCGCTTTCACTACCTGGCCGGTGGCCATGGCGCGACCCGCCTGTCCACGGCGTTCGATTCGACGACCTTGTACGGTGAGGATCCGGACACCCGGCCCGACATCTACGGGCGAACCGGCAACTCCGGCGTATCGATCGCAACCCTGGACGACATGAAGAAGCTGTATTCGGGCTTCGACCTGTGCGCTGCGCTGACCTCGGTATCGATGACGATCAATGGACCGGCGCCGATGTTGCTGGCGATGTTCATGAACGCGGCGATCGATCAGCGGGTGGAGAGATTCCTGCGTGCGGAAGGCCGCTGGGAGGCGGCGCGCAAGCGCATCGACCAGCTGCACGCCGCCATTCGCGAACGCGGCCAGGCGGTGCCGAGCTATCGCGGCGAGCTGCCGCAAGGCCACGACGGCTCGGGGCTGGCGCTGCTCGGCGTGACTTCGGATGAGCTGCTCGTTCCCGGGGTACTGTCGCAGGAGGAATACGCCCGGCTCAGCGCCGAAGCCCTGTCGCTGGTGCGCGGCACCGTCCAGGCCGATATCCTCAAGGAGGATCAGGCGCAGAATACCTGCATCTTCTCCACCGAGTTCGCGCTGCGCATGATGGGTGACGTGCAGCAGCATTTCATCGACAACAAGGTGCGCAATTTCTATTCGGTCTCGATCTCCGGTTATCACATTGCGGAAGCCGGCGCCAATCCGATCAGCCAGTTGGCATTCACGCTGGCCAACGGCTTCACCATCGTCGAGTACTATCTTGCGCGCGGCATGAAGATCGATGATTTCGCACCCAACCTGTCGTTCTTCTTTTCCAATGGCATGGACCCGGAATATGCGGTCATCGGCCGTGTCGCGCGGCGCATCTGGGCGCGCGCCATGCGCGATCTTTACCAGGCCGGCCCGCGCAGCCAGATGCTCAAGTATCACGTGCAGACTTCCGGCCGCTCGCTGCATGCCCAGGAAATCCAGTTCAACGACATCCGCACCACGCTGCAGGCGATGTACGCGCTGTTCGACAACTGCAATTCGCTGCACACCAATGCCTATGACGAGGCGCTGACGACGCCGACCGAGGAGAGCGTGCGCCGCGCCGTCGCCATCCAGCTGATCATCAACCGCGAACTCGGCATGAACAAGAACCAGAATCCGTGGCAGGGTTCGTTCTTCGTCGAGCAGCTGACCGACCTGGTCGAGGAGGCGGTATACAAGGAATTCGAATCGATCTCCGAGCGCGGCGGCGTGCTGGGTGCGATGGAGACGATGTACCAGCGCGGCAAGATCCAGGAAGAGAGCATGTACTATGAGCGCCAGAAGCATGATGGGACGCTGCCCATCATTGGCGTCAATACGTTCCTGTCGGCGGCGGATCAGCAGGCCGCGGCGCAGCAAGTCACCCTGATTCGCTCATCGGAAGAGGAAAAGCAGGCGCAGGTCGCGGCGGTGCGGGCCTTCCAGGCGCGCAACGCCGAGCGGGCGCCGGCTTCGCTGCAGCGCCTGCAGCAGGTCGCGACCTCGGGAGGGAATATTTTCGCCGAGTTGATCCAGTCCGTGCGCTGCTGCTCGCTGGGCCAGATCTCGCGGGCGCTTTATGATGTCGGTGGTCAGTATCGCCGCAGTGTCTGAGTCGCGGTAAGCGGCGGTTGTCGTCCATCCCAGGTCGCCTCGATGGGGTATGAGTCCCCTGCAAATTGAACGCATCAGGTATTACGCATGTATCACGCTCCTCTGAAAGAAATCGGATTTGTCCTGCATCAGCTGATCGACGACGAGCAGCTTTCCGGGTTGCCTGGCCTGACGGATTATTCGGCGGATTTCGCCGACTCGGTCCTGCAGGAGGCGGCGAAGTTCGCCGAGCAGGTGCTGGATCCGATCAACACGCTGGGCGATCGCGAGCGAGCGCAGTGGACGCCGGACGGCGTCGTGATGCCGCAGGCGTTCAAGGACGCCTACCGGCAGTTCGTCGAGGGCGGTTGGCAGCAGCTGCGCGCCACGCCGGACTACGGCGGCCAGGGCGCGCCCACGGTACTGGGCACGGCGGTGGAGGAACTCTGGGGCTCGGCGAACCTGGCGTTCAAATTGTGTCCGATGTTGACGCAGGCGGCGATCGAGGCGATCCATCGCTGCGGCACGCCGCAGCAGAAGGACCTGTACTTGCACAAGCTTGTGAGCGGCGAGTGGACCGGCACCATGAATCTGACCGAACCCCAGGCGGGCAGCGACCTGGCGGCCATCCGCATGCGGGCCGTGCCTGAAGGGCAGCATTTTCGACTGCACGGGCAGAAGATCTTCATCACCTATGGCGACCACGACTACACGCCGAACATCATCCACATGGTGTTGGCGCGCATCGAGGGAGCGCCTGCGGGGGTCAGGGGCATCTCGCTGTTCATCGTGCCGAAAGTCCTGGTCAACGACGACGGCAGCCTCGGCCAGCGCAACGACGTGCGCTGCGTATCCATCGAACACAAGTTGGGCATTCATGGCAGCCCGACCTGCGTGCTGTCCTATGGCGACAACGAAGGGGCAGTCGGCTACCTGGTGGGCGAGCCGAATCGCGGCCTGGAATACATGTTCATCATGATGAATGCCGCACGCCTCTCGGTCGGCCTGGAAGGCTACGCCTTGGCCGAACGCGCCTACCAGCATGCGTTGGAGTATGCGCGCAATCGCGTGCAGGGCCGCCCCGCCGGCGTGGGCCAGGCTGCCCAGGACAAGCCTGCGCCGATCGCATTCCATCCCGACATCAAGCGCATGCTGCTGTCCATGAAGTCGCAGACCGATGCGGCGCGCGCGATCGCCCTGTACGGCGCACTGCAGCTGGATGTTGCCCGCCATCATCCGGATGCGCCGACGCAGGCGACGGCCCAGGCACGTGGCGATCTGCTCATTCCGATCATCAAGGCCTGGTCGACGGAGATGGGCGTACAGCAAGCTTCGCTGGGAATCCAGGTGCATGGCGGCATGGGCTTCATCGAAGAGACGGGCGCTGCCCAATACCTGCGCGATGTGCGCATCACGCCGATCTACGAAGGCACGACCGCGATCCAGGCCAATGATCTGGTGGGCCGCAAGGTGGGCCGCGATGCCGGCGTGGCGATGGGGGCGCTCATCGAGGAAATGCTGTCGGAACTGGAGGCCGGCAAGGCGCAGAGCGCTGCTGGCGCGAAGGATGCCGGCCAGGCGAACGCCATCGAGGCTGTGACGCTATTGAAACAGGCGACGGCGAGCCTGTTGCAGTTGGGGCAGCGCGGACCGGAACATGTACAGGCGATTGCCGTGCCGTACCTGATGCTGTGCGGCTTCGCCATCGGCGGCTGGCTGATGGCGCGGGCGCAAAGGCTGGCAGCCGCCAAGCTGGAGCAGGACCGCGAATTCCATGGCGCCAAGCTGCAGACCACGCGCTACTACCTGCAGCACCTGCTGCCGGAAGCGCGGGCGCTGGCCGCCATCGTCGCCGATGGCGGCGACAGTGTGGTCGAGGCCGACCCGTCGCTGTTCTAGCCGCAAGCAGGGCCGGCCTCGTCCGGGCGCGCCGATGGCGGCGCGGCCCGAGGCCGCCCAGGCGGGCGCTCTCAATCGTCTTGCAGCGCCGGCCGTAGCGCCGCCGTCCGGGGGGCGCTGGCGGTGGTGTCAAGGTTAGGGTCAGGCGCCGCGCGCTCGACAGTCTCTGCCTGGGCAGTCTCTCCCTGTATATCCCGGATGGCGCTTTCGGTGCGGCCGCCGGGGCCGCGGCGGCGGCGTTCGGCTTCACCCAGCAGCTCCAATGCCGTGGGCGTCTTGCGCTCGGGGGCCAGCGCCGCGGAGCCGATGCTCAATTGAGTCGCGGCTATCGTTCCGGATCCTTGGGACGGGACGAAAGCATTGCGTATGCCTTGCTCGACGGTACTCACTTCCGCCGCGTCGGACTCGGGCATCACGATTGCCAGCCGATACGAGTTGGAGGTGGCCGGCAGGCGTGCGATCCAGTGCATGCCAGGGCGGATGGAGCCTTGCACGGCCGCCAGCAAGGCTGCGGAGGCGGCGTCGGCGTTGCCGGATGCCAGCTTCTCGTGCGAGCCGGATTGGATGCAGGCGCTGACGACGGTGAGTGACTTGCCGCGTCGCGCCGCCAGTGCGATTTCAGCCTGCAGCCGCCCGATGAGATGCCGCGCAGTGTGTGCGCCATTTTCCAGATCCACGATCACTGATCCTTCGCCGCGTACTGGATCGGTCGTTTGCCGGCGCCGGATGGCGAACAGGCCTGTCGCCACTCGACTCACCAGCTCGGTGTCGAGGTTTTGCCGGGTCAGGTAATGGTCGACGCCGGCACAATAGCCTCGTTCGTATTCTTCCGAGTCGCCGCCGTCGGTCATCATGATGATGTACACCGGCGCCACGGCGATGGCCCGGATCCGCTGCGCGAGTTCGATGCCATCGATGATCGGTATGTGCCGCTTCGTCACCAGTACGGGAAACCATTGGCGGGTCGACAAGGTCAGTGCTTCCTCGCCGTCCACTGCACCGACGACGTCGATGCCCGCCGCCTTGAGCAGCGCCATGGCGGGCTCGCGCACCGACGCATCTTCATCGATCATCATTACACGGCGCGGAATCCGCGCCTCGCGACCTGTGGACACATGCGCTCCGATGGCGGTCGGTCTGCATGAAGCTGGCAGCCGGCGCCTGGTTGGTATGCGAATTTTCGCCGCGGGGCCGCGCGCCGCCGTCCCTGGTACGTATCGCGCCACCGTCCCGGTGCACCCCGCTGGCTTGTCGTCATTCTCCTCGCCAAGTCATCCTACGCGTGCGCCCCATGAGCTGCCAGTACT
>JBEBRC010000041.1:0-18225 GCA_040395055.1 Steroidobacter denitrificans | reverse complement strand
GTCGCCGGTCAATCTGGAGCGTGGCGGGCTGCAGGATGCCTTGGAGGGCCTGGCGATGCATGCCTCGGAACTATACGGCGTACGAGTGGTTTGTACGCATCGTGTCACCGCTTCCTGCGACCTGAGCGCCGAGTGCGCCAATCATCTGTACCGGATTGCGCAAGAGGCGGTCCGTAATGCAGCCCGGCACGGCGCGGCGCGGACTATACAGCTGCACTTGCACGGCGCGCGAGGTAAGGTGCGCTTGACGATCACCGACGATGGGGTCGGTATGCCCGATAGGGCGGATGCGGCAGGCATGGGACTGAAGATCATGCGTTATCGTGCGCGCATACTCGGCGGCGACATTCATTTCGAGCGTGGCCAGCCGCAAGGCTCGCGCGTGGTCTGTGCCTGTCCCGTCGTGCCGCCGGCCCGTCGACGTTCAGCCAGCAGGGGAAGGCGTCCACGCAAATGAGCATAGTCGTGCATGCAGCCGTTGACGAAGACTTACGGCCGGTCCGGGCGATAACCTGATGATTTCTTGAGGAGCGATTTAAATGAGTGCTGGGTCTTCTTTGTTCAAGACTGCACATCGGGCGCCAACCGGGTCGCTGAAGGATCGCAAGCGACGCGTGCTGATCGTGGACGATCATCCTATCGTACGACAGGGGCTGCGCCGCCTCATCGAGGCCGAGCCGGACCTGGAAGTATGTGGCGAGTCGGAGACGGCACGAGAGGCGAAATCCTTGATTCGCGAGTTGGAGCCGGATGCGGTCATCGTCGACGTATCGCTCAAGCAGGGAGACGGTCTGGAACTGGTGAAAGACGCGCGCGCGCACTATCCGTCGTTGCCGCTGCTGGTCCTGTCGATGCACGATGAGGCGATCTACGCCGAGCGCATGCTGTCGGCGGGCGCCAACGGCTACATCATGAAGCAGGCGGCATCCGATCAGTTCCTGGTCGCCCTGCGGCGAGTACTGGAAGGCGGCATCTACGTCAGTGAAGCTGTCGGCAACAGCATGATCGAGAAATTTGCCT
Organism: Steroidobacter denitrificans; assembly: GCA_040395055.1. Classification (GTDB taxonomy): domain Bacteria; phylum Pseudomonadota; class Gammaproteobacteria; order Steroidobacterales; family Steroidobacteraceae; genus Steroidobacter; species Steroidobacter denitrificans_A. Next base: position 17,205 of record JBEBRC010000041.1, on the reverse strand, counting down.
CCGGCGGCGCGTATATCTCCACCAATCCGGTCGATAGCTTGACCAATCGCGAGCTGCAGGTACTGCACATGATCGGCAAGGGGCTGTCCACGCGACAGACCGCCGAGGCGCTCAATCTGAGTGTCAAGACGGTCGAATCGCATCGTCAGCGCATCAAGCGCAAACTGTCACTGCGAACCTCCGCCCAACTGATGCAATATGCGGTGAATTGGTACGCTGGGCGCGAGCCGCTCCAGAAACCCTGAGAGCCAGCGGCTTCGTGAGACCCAGGTAAATTTCATGCAAGGACTGCTCGATCCGGCAGGATCCGTCGATTCAATAACGGCGTTCGCGCTCGGCGTCGCCTTGATGGGCGTACCTGTCTTGTTCCTGTTTCTGCGCTCGCGTCGCAGTCTGGCGCGGCTGCGCCGACACGCCGAGCAGGCTGTCATGCATCGGCGCAACCAGTCGATCGTCGAGGGATCCGGCGAAGGGCTGCTCGAGCTCGATAACGTCGGGATGGTGCGCTATGCCAATCCGGCAGCCGCGAAGATGCTGGGCTACAGTCCTGAAGAGCTTCCCGGATTGGACTATCGGGTGCTGATCAATACGCATGAAGACGGCGATACCCGTTCCGATCCGGTGCGCAAGGTTCGCTACACCACCGACATGATGCGCGGAGTCGGTGCGCTGTTGCGGCGAAAGAACGGCCAGTATCGGCCCGTCGAGTACCGCATCCTGCCGGTCACCGAGCACGGCGTCTCCGTCGGTACGGTGCTGGTGTTTCACGACGTCAGCGAGCGCGTGCGGCTCGACAACCTGCTCAAGGACATGCAAACCACCGCGCGCATCGGCGGCTGGGAATATGACGTCCAGACGCAAGGCGTTCACTTGACGGAGGCGCTGTACGCGATCTGCGAGTTGCCGCTCAACCAGCGGCTGGATACCGAAGCATTGAAGCAGCGGCTCAGCCTGGAGGACCAGAGGAAATTGAGCGCCGCCGCGCGCAAGGCGATGGATCGTGGCACCGATTCGGACCTGCATGTGAAATTTGCGCGCGCGGGCGGGCGCAAGCTATGGGCTCGCGTCATCATCAAGGGCGAGCGCCGCGGCGGCCAGACGGTACGGCTGCATGGCACGGTCCAGGATGTCACCGAACTGGTCGTGGCCGAGCGTCAGCTGCGCGAGACACGGGATTTCTACGAGCTGACCTTGAATGCGGTGCCAACCCCGATCAGCTACATCAGCCGGGAACTGGTGGTGACTTATGCCAACCGCGCGCTGGAGGATTGGCTGGGTGCGCCGCGAAGCGAGATGCTCGGCAAGCCGGCCAGCGAAGTCTTCGCCGATTCGATAGAGACCGCCCATCCGCATATCGATACGGTGCTAGGTGGCGAGGTCGTTCATGTGCGTCAATCCGGATTACGCAATGGCATCATGCGCGAATGGCAGATTCATCTCGTGCCGCAGCTCGATGCGAGCGGTGCCGTCATGGGCTTTTTCTCGATCGTCTACGACCTGACCGAGCAAAAGCGACTGGAAGCGCGCTTGATGCAAGCGCAGAAAATGGAGGCGATCGGCCAGCTGACGGGAGGGATTGCCCATGACTTCAATAATCTGCTCGGGGTGGTCATCGGTAATCTCCAGCTGCTGGAGCGCAGCATCGCCGAGACACCGACCTTGGCGCGCAAGGTCCATACGGCCATGCGCGCCGCTATACGCGGAGCAGATTTGACACGCCGCCTGCTGGCGTTTGCCCGGCGCGAAATTCTCGATCCGGCCGTGCTGGATCTGAATCGCCAGCTATCGGGCCTGACCGAACTCATGCAGCGCACGATCGGGGATTCCATCGATGTACGCATGGTGCAGGCTCCAGGGCTGTGGCACACGCTGGCGGACGCGGGACAGTTCGAGAATGCGATCCTCAATCTTGCGATCAATGCGCGCGACGCCATGCCGGAGGGTGGGCGCCTGACGGTGCGCACCAGGAATACGACGCTCGATGCACTGTTCTGCAGCACCCATCCTCAGATCGAACCGGGCGAGTTCGTATCGGTCAGCGTCAGCGATACCGGCAGCGGTATCGAGCCTGAGGTGCTCAAGCGCGTCTTCGAGCCTTTTTTCACGACCAAGGAGTCTGGCAAAGGCAGTGGTCTCGGATTGGCGATGGTACATGGCTTTGCCGAGCAGGCAGGCGGGATTGCGACCATCGAAAGCACACCGCATAGCGGTACGACCGTTACGATTCTGCTGCCGCGTTGCCATGAAGAGCAGCAAACCTATGTGGACACCATCGTCACCAAGTTTGCGCCGGGAGGCGATGAAACCATACTGGTCGTCGAGGACGACGCTGACCTGCGCGAGACGGTCGTGACGGCGCTGGAGCAGTTGGGGTATCGCGCATTGGCGGCTGCCAATGCAGCCGCAGCGCTGCGTGTGCTGTCTGGCGGCGAGCGTATCGACCTGTTGTTTACCGACGTCATGATGCCTGGTGGGATGCTGGGCCCGGCACTGGCGAAACGTGCGCGTGAGCTGAGACCGCAAATCGGTGTGTTGTTCACCACCGGCTATGCGGAAAATGCGGTCCTTGCAGGTACAGCCGGGCTGACATCGGCCGATATCATCAGCAAACCGTATCGTAACGAGGATCTTGCCATGCGCATCCGCTATGTGCTCGATCGGGAGACGCGCATTGCTTGAACAAGCCAACAGGCTGCTGGTGATCGACGATCAGCCGGACCTTTGCGAATTCATTTCGGAGGCTGCCATCGGCTTGGGTTTCGAGGCCTGTGCCGTAACCGAGCCAGAAGCGTTTCGTCGAGCCGTCCAGGAGTTCCAACCGACCGTCGTAGTGCTCGACCTGCAGATGCCGGGGGCGGATGGCATCGAACTGCTGCGCTATCTGGGCGAGCGTGGCAGCAAGGCCCAGGTGCTGGTCGCAAGCGGGATGGATGTCAGGGTACTTGCCACGGCGCAGCAAATCGGCAAGGCGCAGGGCCTGCAGATGCTGGGCGCCCTGCAGAAGCCGATCCTGCTTGCCGACCTGGAGGCGACTTTGCGCCGCTGTCTGCGCAGCGATACGCCGATCAATCCGGAGTCCTTGGCGGCCGCCTTGGATCGGCGTGAGATCCACGTGCATTATCAACCGAAGGCTACTCGGGTAGGGCCCAAGCGTTGGATCGTCGAGGGCGTCGAGGCGCTCGCACGCTGGCAACATCCCAAGCTGGGCCTGATTTCCCCAGCGCGCTTCATTCCCTTGGCGGAAAAGCACGGGTTCATTCGCCGACTGACGGAGCAGGTGCTGGAAACCGCGTTGTCTCAATGCCGCATGTGGGGCGCCGTGGGGCTGCCGCTGTCGGTGGCGATCAATCTGTCGCCGCAGCTGCTGAACGATCTGTCTTTCCCCGATCACGTGGCGCGGATGGCGGCACAGGTGGGGGTCGATCCGCGAAGCATCATTTTCGAGGTCACCGAGAGTGCCGCCATGTTCGATCCCGGCACGACCATGGATGTGCTGACGCGCATGCGGGTGAAGAACTTCGGTTTGTCCATTGACGACTTCGGCACCGGCTACTCTTCCTTGAAGCAGCTGTACCTCATGCCGTTCAGCGAGCTGAAGATCGACACATCGTTCGTGCGGGATATCTTCGCCCATGAGGATGCGCGCACGATGGTGGAGACCATGGTGCTGCTGGCGCACAAGTTGCGCCTGACGACGTGCGCCGAGGGCGTTGAATCCCAGGAGGTGCTGGACTTCCTGGATTCGGTGGCCTGCGATCGCGCACAGGGCTACTTCATCGGCAGGCCGATGGCGGGGGCTGAGCTTGAAGCCCGTGTTCGCGAATGGAATGAGCAACAGGCGTAGCGGCGGCTCCTCGCGATGAATGATGGCGGCAAGAATGATCAGGCCGTCTGGCGCATCCTGCTGGTCGATGACGAACCCACGCAACGGCTGATCATGGCCCGTCTGCTCAAGCGCGCGGGATACCAGGTCGAAACGGCCGCCGATGGCAAGGAGGCTTTGTCGATGATCCAGTCGGGTGATTTTCAACTGATGATCACCGATTGGGAGATGCCGGGAATGGATGGTATCTCGCTCTGCGGCGAGCTGCGCTCCTCGCCGGAAAAAGCGTACATTTATACGATTCTCTTGACCGCTCGCGACTCTGTAGAGCATGTCGTCACAGGGCTGCAGTCCGGCGCGGACGACTATCTGATCAAACCGGTTTTCGAGGCCGAGCTGATGGCCCGCCTGAATACGGGCAAGCGTATCGTGACGCTCGAGCGTTCGCTGCGTGCTGCGAACGAAGAAAACCGTCGTCTTTCCATCATCGATCCATTGACCGGTGCGTATAATCGCCGCCATTTGATGGAGCAATTGCCGCTGGAGATTGCGCGCGCGGCGCGTTACGAGCGGCCCTTGTCCGTCATCATGTGCGACGTGGATTTTTTCAAGGCCATCAACGATACGCATGGGCACTTGTGCGGCGATGAAGTGCTCAGCGCGATGGTCGCGCGATTGCGCGGTGCCATTCGTTCCTTCGACTGGATAGCTCGCTATGGCGGAGAGGAGTTCGTCGTGGTGCTTGCCGAGACGAATGTGGCCGGCGCGGCGGTGACCGCTGAGCTCTTGCGCCAATGCGTCGGCGACACCCCGTTCGCCTCGCCGGCCGGCCCTCTGGCCGTGTCTGCGAGCTTTGGCGTATCCGGCTGGCGGGAGAATGTGCCGTCGGGCTCGTCGCTGGATGCGCTGATGGCGCGCTGCGATGCCAGCGTGTACGCCAGCAAGGCGGCTGGGCGCAATCGCGTCAGCGTGGCGGCGTTGGATTGATCGAGCCAAAGAGCGGCGGCTCAGCCGACCTTTCGCTGCGGCGCTGACGTCAGTGTCTGCAGGAATATCTCCGCCCGGGTGAATTCAGAGCACAGTTCGTCAATGAGATCCTTGAGCCGAGGCTGATCGAGGCTGGGCGCCCGGGCTTCCAAGGTGTGGGCCAGATCGCGCAGAGGCTCGGCATGGACATTGGCGCTTGCGCCTTTGATCTTGTGCGCGGCGCGTACGAGCCCGGGCCGATCGAGGGCCGCGAATGCGTCATGGATTTCCTCCAGAATCAATCTTCCACTGGAGATGAAGGTCAACGTCAGCTCGCGGGAGAATGCCGGATCGTCCTGAGTGAGCTCGTTGAGGCGTGCCAGGTTCACAGGCACCACGACATGGGTCGACGTCGAGTCCTTCGCCGTCGATGGATCGGCCGCCGATGGGCCGAGGCCGTAGCGCCGCAGTATCTCGTGCAGGCGTGAGATATCCAGGGGCTTGGTCAGGAAGCCGTCCATACCGACGGCAATGCATCGCTCCAGCTGCCCGGCCATCGCGTTGGCAGTCAACGCAACGATAGGCGTATGCCTGGTGCCGTCCTCCAGCTGGCGAATCCGGCACGTTGCCGCGAGGCCATCCATGATGGGCATCTGCAGGTCCATCAATATCAGATCGTAGGACATTTCGCTCCAGGCGCGAACCGCCTCGGCGCCGTTATCGGTCACTCGCACCTTGCAGCCCAGGCGCTCCAGGTACCGAACCGAAACCTGCTGGTTGACCGCATTGTCTTCCACCAGCAGGACGTTGCAGTCATAGCGGGCCTCGCTGCCGGTGAGGGAGCCCCGAGTGATGATGGGCTGGCTTTGCATGTGCCATTCCTTGGAGTCGCGCGCCAGTACTCGATCCAGGCAGAGCAGTAGTTCGCGGGCGCGTACCGGCTTGGTGAGGTAGGCGGCGAAGCCCAGAGAGGCGAATCGCTGCATGTCGCCGTGACGGTCCATGGACGTGAGCATGACGATGCGCGCTTGCGACAAGTCCGGATCGGCGTTGATGCGTTCGCCCAGCATCGCGCCGTCCATGTCCCGCATACGCTGATCCGCCAGGATGGCCTCGAATGGGTGGTCGTCGCAGGCCGCCTGGTGCAGCATGCTCAGTGCTTCGATACCTGTAGCGGCCAGGCTGACCTCGTAACCGGCATGCATCAACTGGCCGGCGATGACGCGGCGGTTGGTTTCGTTGTCGTCGATCACCAGTACGCGCCGGCCGAGCCGGTTCAGGTCGAGCGCTGGCGGGTCCTCTCCTGCCGCCGCTGGCCTCAGCGGCAGGGCGAACCAGAATGATGAGCCTTTACCGATCTTGCTGCGTGCTCCGACCTCGCCTCCCATCATTTCTACCAGCCGCCGCACGATGGACAGGCCAAGACCCGTCCCGCCGAAGTGGCGTGTGGTGGAGGAGTCCGCCTGGACGAAGGGTTGGAACAGGCTCGCCAAGGTGTGCGGTGCGATGCCGATGCCGGTGTCGGATACTTCGAACCGGGTGAGCGGCCGCTCGGGGTCGCCCTCGCAGCTCACTTCGATCACGATTTCACCTCGATGGGTGAACTTGATGGCATTGCCGATCAGGTTGATCAGGCACTGTCGCAGGCGCTGAGGATCTCCGATGAGACGATCGGGTACGTCCGGATGCACGTGTACGATCAGCTCCAAGTTCTTCGCTGCGGCCTGGAAGGCCATGATCGCCGCGACGTCCTCGACGTTGCCGCGCAAATCGAGATCGATGGTTTCGATGTCCAGTTTGCCGGCCTCGATCTTGGAGAAATCAAGAATGTCGTTGATGACGCTGAGCAGGGAGTCCGCGCTGGAGCGAATCGTCTCCGCATAGTCGCGCTGGGTGCGTGTCAGGGCGGTCTCCAGCAACAGTCCGGTCATGCCGATGATGCCGTTCATCGGCGTGCGGATTTCATGACTCACGTTGGCAAGAAACTCGCTTTTCGCGCGGTTCGCGGCTTCCGCCGCTTCCGTGGCGTCCAGCAATGCCTCGCGCGCGGCGCGCGCCTCGGTCACATCCTGCAGCGAACCGGAGAGCCGCAGCGGCCTGCCATCGAGGTCGCGCTCAGCCGTTGCCCGTGCTCGATACCAGCGATAGCCGTCCGATTTCGTGCGCAATCGAATTTCGACGTCATAGGCTGCTGCGTTCTGGAAATGCGATTCCGTTGCGGCCGCGACGGTTGCCGCATCGTCCGGATGCAGGAAGGTACGCAGGAAATTGGTATCGCATGGGAGTTCATCCGGTCCATATTCGAGCAGTTCCCCGATGCGCGGAGCGCACCAGGCCGTACCGTCCGCTTCCAGCTCCCACAGGCCATCCTGGGTGCCATTGATCGCCCGCTCCAAGCGCTGCTGGGCGCGTTTCAGCGCATCTTCGGTGAGCTTCTGTTCATGAATGTCCTGGATCGAGCCTGAGATCGACAAGGCACGACCCTTGGCGTCGCGTTCCGCCGTGCCGCGCTGCCGGAACCAGCGGTAGGCGCCGCACTTCATGCGCAGCCTGGCATCGAAATGAAAAGGCGCTTCGCCCAGGATATGGGCGCGCATGATGCGGCGTGAGTTATCCACGTCGTCGGGGTGCAGCGACTCCCGGACGCCTTGGATATTGCATGGCAATTCGCCGTCCTGGTAGCCCAGCAGTGCGTGGTAACTGGATGAGAGCCAGATGCTGCCACGGGACAGATCGGCTTCCCAGTGACCTTCCAGGCTCGATAGCGAGGCTCGCTCCAGGCGGCGCTCGGCGTCGCGCAGCTGCTGCGCTTGCTGCTGTAGCCGTTGGGCGGCTGCGATCTCCTCGCTGATATCCCACGAGACCCCGAAAAGGCGCCGTACCCGCTGGTGTTGGTCGAACACCAGCCGGGCATGCGATTGAATGTGCACGATGCGGCCATCGGCCTGCGGCACGCGATAGCGGCAAGAGAAACGATCGCGTTCTGCCCGCAACGCCTCGCGCAGTGCATGCGGGAATACGCCGCGGTCCTCAGGATGCACCAAGGCAAAAAATTCCTCGACCGTGCCGCCGGATTGCTCGATGCCATGCAGGGTGAGGATGGGTGGCTCGGCAAGCAGGAACCGCTTCGCTTCCAGGTCGAATTCCCAGGACGCGATGCCTGCCGCCTCGGTTGCGATATTCAGCCTGTCGAACAGGGCCCGCTCCTGCTCCGCCTGGCGTTGCAGCAGGTCCGCAGTCTGAACTTCGTTGGTGATGTCGGCCGTCGCGCCCACCAGCTGCGCGGGGTTGCCGTCTTCATCGAGAATGATGTGCGCATACGCCTGCATATGCCGAGTGGTGCCGGCGCGTATCAGCCGGAAACGGCTGGAATAAGTCTGCTGCCCGGCTGCCATGGCTTTTCTTGCATCTGCGAGCAGAATGCCGCGATCCTCGGGATGGATCCGCTGGGCGAGCGATGCGCCATGTCGTTCGGGGGGCATCCGATCGAGGCCGAAGGCGTGGATCGGCGTGCCGATCCATGTGAGCTCTCCGCCCGGCAAGGCCATTTCCCAGGCGGACATGCCGGCGGCCTGCGTCGCCACGCTGAGGCGATCCAGCAGTGTCCGGGCATGCGCGGCCTGTTGTCGCAGTTGCTGGATGCTGCCGGCGCCATGGGCGTCATCGTCTTGATCGCGCGGGTTCCAGTCGAACGCCCTGGGCGTGGTATTCGAGGTGGGGCGGCCGCTTCGACGCCAGGCCCACAGCGCCGCTGCACCGGCGCTGGCAGCGATCAGGTGGCTGAGGGCGAGCAGTTGTACACTCATGAGAGCCGCGGCGGGGCGCCGGGGGTGAAGCATTGCGCCGCCGAGGCAGGCTCGGGGCGGCGCGGCCCAGCTGATAGAATGCTCAACGCGCACTTGCGCATGGCGTTTACGATCCAAGTCGTCGAGGAACTCAGATGCGTGTATTGAAGACAGCCGCTTATGTGGTCGGCGGCCTGATCGCACTGATCGTCGTGGCGCTGCTGCTGGTCGTCATGTTCGTGGATCCGAACGACTACCGGGGCGACATCGAGCGCCTCGTCGAGCGCCAGACGGGCCGCCAACTGGCCCTGGACGGCGAGTTGAAGCTGTCCATATTCCCCTGGCTGGCATTGCAGACCGGTCCGGCAAGCCTGGGCGAGGCGGCGGGATTCGGCGACGAGCCATTCGTATCGATCCAGGAGGCTCGTGTCAGTGCGCGCTTGTTGCCGTTGCTGCGGGGCAAGTTCGAGGTCGGTACGGTACGCTTGGCCGGCGCTCGTATCCGGCTGATCACGGACGAACAGGGGCGTAATAACTGGGACGATCTGGGAGCGCAGGCGGAAGGCGAGGCGCCGCCGGACGAGGCCGGTCCCGCGCGGCCCTTGCCGACGATTGCGGGACTGCAGATCCAGGATGCGGCACTCACGATCGAGAATCGCCAACAGAACACCCGCAAGGTGGTGCGGGACTTCAATCTGGAAACGGGGCCGCTGCAGTCCGGCGAACCGTTCGACCTGACGACCGGCTTCGTGCTGGACCAGGAACCATCGATGTCGATCAAGGTGCATCTGGCGACTCATGTGACGGCGGATCTGGAGCGCAATGCGCACCGGCTGGCCGATCCTGAGATCGACATCACGCTTTCCGGCCAGGGATACCCTGGCGAGGGTGTGCCGGTGCGGGTGCGCGCCAAGGCTCTGGAAGCAGATATCGGACAAGAGTCGTATCGACTTGATGGTCTGAGCGTGACCACTTCATGGAAAGGTGACGGGTTTCCGCCTGAAGGCGTTCCGATCAGCCTCAAGGCGCAGAACCTCGATGCCGATCTCGCGGCCCAGACACTGAATCTGGCCGGCCTGGAGCTGCAAGTGGCGGGGGCAACCCTCACGGGAGGGATCGCCGGCACCCGGATTCTGGACGCGCCGCAGCTCGAGGGGCCGCTGGAGCTGGCGCCGGTCTCCCCGCGAGAGTGGCTGCCGAAGCTCGGTGTCGAGCTGCCAGTCACGCGCGATCCGGGCGTTTTCGAGCGCTTGAGCTTTTCGAGCAAGGTGACGCTCGGCAAATCGTCGGCGCAGCTGAGCGACATGGTATTGCAACTGGACGATACGACCGCGAAAGGCATGCTTGGCGTGGCGGATTTCGATACCCAGGCGCTGCGTTTCGATTTGAGCGTGGATCGGCTCGATGCGGATCGCTACCTGGCGCCGCCGGAAGAGGCGGCCAGCACCAGTTCGCAGGAGGGGCCAACCGCGTTGCCGGTGGACGCCTTGCGCAGCCTCAATGCACGCGGCCAGCTGGTCGTGGACGAGGCGGTTTTCGCCGGCATCACCTTCACCAAGCTGCGCTTGGGCGTGAGCGCGGGGGGCGGCAAGGTGAGATTCAATCCGTCCGAAGCATCCCTGTACGGTGGGCGCTATCGCGGCGATATCGGCATCGATGCGACGGGAGCCGAGGCGCGCGTCACGCTCGATGAACACATCGACGACGTCGACTTCGCACCGCTGTTCAAGGATCTGTTCGAGACCGACCGGGTCTCCGGCAAGGGCAGCGCGAACATCAAGCTCTCCGGTATGGGACGCACGACCGACGACGTCATGAAGACCCTGGATGGAACGCTGGACTTCAAAGTCGCCGATGGCGCGCTGGAGGGCGCCGACCTGTGGTACGAGATCCGCCGTGCCCGTGCATTGCTGCGGCAGCAGCCGATTCCCGAGCGCAGCGGTCCGGTGCGCACGCCCTTTACGGCCTTGTCCGGGACGGGTGTGGTCAGGGAAGGGGTCGTGTCGAACAGCGATCTGGACGTTGCGATGCAGTACCTGAAAGTATCGGGCCAGGGCACTGTGGATATTCCTGCCAGCACGCTCGATTATCATCTGGTGGCGACGGTGCTGAAGATTCCGCGGGAAAGCGCGTTGGGCACGGAAATGGAAGAGATGGTCGATGCACGCATCCCGGTGAATGTCACCGGGCCGCTCACCGACCCCAAAGTGCGCCCGGACGTGGAAGGTTATTTGAAGGGCAAAGTGACGGAGCGCATCGAGAAAGAGAAGGAGAAGATCGAAGAGAAGATCAGGGACAAGCTTGGCGACAAGCTGAAGGATCTTTTCAACTGATGACGCGGGTCGGCGGACTGCGGATCACCCCGGGCGCATACCCCGCGATGTCCGCAAGGTCTGCGCAGCCGGTCGCCGGACGCAATGGCGAGGCGATTGCGGGCAACGCGCTGTTCGCCAAGCCTGCGCGGCGCTCGCGTTGCTGTACCGCCTGGTACGCCATGGCGATGCTTTCGCTGTGGGCGATGCAGGCCAGCGGATTCGAGATCGAGCATAGCGGCGCCCGTTACATCGAGCGCCAGTACCATTGCGAGCTGATCGCCGTCCTCGATGCACCCGTCGAGCGGATCGAAGCCGTGCTGCGTGACTATGAACATTATCCGCAGCTCGATGCCCGCATCCTGCAGGCGCACGTTCTGGAGCGCCCTGCTGTGGACACGGTGATACTGCAAACGCTGTTGCGAGCCTGCTTTGGTCCGTTTTGTCACAACGTTCTGCGGGTCGAGCGAGTGCAGGAATCGCCTCGCTCGCTGGTGGCCATCACCGATCCCGCGCGCAGCGACGTAAAATTCGGCGAATCACGGGTGCGTTTGTCAGCGCTCGGCGAAAGTCGAACGCGAGTGCATTACCGCACCAGCATCGTGCCGGATTTCTGGATTCCACCCCTCATCGGCCGGCGCTGGATGCTCAATACACTCAAGCGCACCGCCAGCGAATTGTTCGAGGCTGTCGAAGCCCGGGCCAGGCTGGAGCCAAGTCCTGCTGTGGGGTAGTCGGCATCGCATGGCTTGCCTAGACTGTGATCCATGAACGATTCGACAACCCAGGCGGCCCTGGTCGGTGACCGGCTGCTGCATTGGTTTCAAAACGCTGGGCGCAAGAACCTGCCTTGGCAGCGCCGGCCGACGGCCTACCGGGTCTGGGTGTCGGAAGTGATGCTGCAGCAAACGCAAGTGGTGACGGTCATTCCGTACTACGAGCGTTTCATGGAGCGCTTCCCGGACGTGCATTCCTTGGCCGCGGCGCCGATCGACGAGGTGCTGCATTGCTGGACCGGCCTGGGCTACTACGCTCGGGCGCGCAACCTGCATCGCGCCGCCCAACTCATCGTGTCTGAATATGATGGCGTTTTCCCGTCTACGATCGAGGCGGTGCAGCGGCTGCCGGGCATTGGGCGCTCTACTGCCGCGGCGATCCTGGCGCTGTCCGCATCGCAGCGGCACGCGATCCTCGACGGCAACGCCAAGCGTGTGCTGGCCCGCTATTTTGGTGTCGAGGGATTTCCCGGCGAGCGGGCGGTCGAGCGTACTTTGTGGACGCTTGCCGAGGCTTGTACTCCCGCAGAAGGCGTTGCTCGCTATACGCAGGCGATCATGGATATGGGGGCGACGGTATGCACGCGGACTCGCCCCCGATGCGAGGCCTGTCCGTTGCAGCGCGAATGCCGGGCACGTATCGAAGGCCGGCAATCATCGTTGCCGGCTGCCCGGCCGAAAAAGCAGCGTCCGCAACGCACGGCTCATATCGTGATCGTCAGGCGCGAGGATGGCGCCGTGTTGCTCGAGCGCCGACCGACCAACGGCCTGTGGGGCGGCCTGTGGACGCTACCGCAGTTCGAGCTGCCAAGCGCCGCTGAACGATGGACCGAACAATGGATCGATAGCGGGTGCAATGCCGCCGGCGAGCCGTCATGGGAAGCGGGCGATCCCGCCCCGGGCACGGTACTTGCGGCCTACTCGCATGCATTCACCCATTTCGACCTCACTTTGCACCCGGTGCTGGTTCGGGCTCGCGGCATGAAGGCGGTCGCCGACACGGATCGGTACTGCTGGTACGACGTACGCCGGCCGCTGAAGATTGGCCTGACGAAACCGACGGTCGATCTGATCGATCAAGTGGCGGCGCAGCAGGCGCCGGCGGTAGCGGACGTGCCGCACGAGCATACGATATCTGCCGCGGAGGCCCCCACGGCCGCAGACCCGGCCAGCTTCTGTTAATCTTGACGCATGGCGAGAATGATCAAATGCGTGTTGTTGGGCATCGAGGCGGAAGGACTGGACTATCAGCCTTACCCAGGAGAGCTGGGCCAGCGGATCTACGATAATGTTTCGAAGGAAGCCTGGCAGCGCTGGGTCAAGCACCAGACGATGCTGCTCAATGAATACCGGTTGACGCCTATCGATCCCAAGGCGCGAAAATTCCTGGTGGCCGAAATGGAGAAGTTCTTTTTCGGCAGTGGGTCGGAGTTGCCACAGGAGTTCGTAGATCCTGATTCGCCGTGATGACCCGCTGATCCCTTGGGGGTACCGCCAGTCCGGCCGGCTCAGGGGACGGGCCCGATCCGATATGGCCAGGCGAGCGGGCGGTGACGGTGCTTGGAGAGCGATCCGCCAGTCGCGGATCGAGATTCGAGTTCCAGGTCCGCAATCGCTGTATTGCTGGACATGATCGCTTTACTCGAGGCCCATCGCGCCGGGCTCCTGCGGCGTGACCATTGGTTACGGAACGTCGTCGCCGGTGCCGTCGTCGGCGTCGTTGCACTGCCGCTTGCCATGGCCTTTGCGATCGCTTCCGGCGCAAAACCGGAGCAGGGTATCTACACGGCAATCGTCGCGGGCTTATTGGTCTCCGCCTTTGGCGGCAGCCGGGTGCAGATCGCCGGGCCGACCGGCGCATTCATTATCATCCTGGCGGGCATTACCGCCGAACATGGCATCGATGGACTGCAGATCGCGACGCTGCTTGCCGGCGTGATGCTGCTGCTGCTCGGGATCGCCCGCATGGGCGCGATCATCAAGTTCATTCCGGATCCCGTCATTCTCGGCTTTACCACCGGCATCGCCGTCATCATCTGGGTCAGCCAGTGGCAAGACTTCTTCGGCCTCCCGGCGGTGACCGGGGTCCATTTCCATGAGAAATTATGGCAGCTGTTGCAGTCTTTCCCGGCACTTCATCCGGCGACGACGGCATTCGGCGTGCTGACCTTGGCGCTGATGTTGGCTACTCCGCGCATCCCCGTACTGAAACGCTTTCCTGGGCCGCTGGTGGGGCTGGTGGCGGCCACGTTCGTGCAATCCATTTTTCATTTGGACGGCGTCGCGACCATCGGCACGGCGTTCGGCGGCGTTCCTTCTGGCTTGCCCACGTTGCAGATCCCGGAAGTCACTGCGGCACGAGTGATAGAGTTGATCGGCCCGGCATTCGCGATCGCCATGCTCGGCGCCATCGAATCACTGCTGTCCGCTGTGGTCGCCGACGGCATGGCGGGGACGCGCCACGATTCGAACCAGGAACTGATCGGGCAAGGTATTGCCAATATTGCTGCGCCGCTATTCGGCGGGTTTGCTGCGACTGGCGCTATCGCGAGAACGGCGACCAATATCCGCAACGGTGGCACGAGTCCCATTGCCGGCATCGTGCACTCCGCGACGCTGGTGGCAATCGTATTGGTTCTGGCGCCGCTTGCCGTTCACGTGCCGCTGGCGGCGCTGGCCGCGATCTTGTTCGTCGTCGCCTGGAATATGAGCGAAGCCGGCCATTTTCTGCGGATGGCGCGCCGTGCGCCACGCGCCGACGTTTTCATTCTGTTGACGACATTCGGCCTGACGGTATTCGTCGATCTGGTGGTCGCGGTCAACATCGGCGTGATACTGGCCACGATGCATTTTCTGGGACGCATGGCCAGCAGCGTCGAGGTCGAGCGCCAGAGCGAGCAGCAACTCTACGACGAGCTCAGATTGCGCGGGCTGACTCTGCCGCCGGATGTACTCGTCTATCGGGTCGAAGGCCCTTTCTTTTTTGGCGCGGTGGAGAACTTCGAGCGTGCACTGGCCAGTACTCATACCGATCCGAAGGTTCTGATCTTTCGGCTCAGGTGGGTACCTTTCATGGACATTACCGGCCTGCAGACCTTGGAGGAAGTGGTGCGGGATCTTCAGCGGCGCAAGGTCCGCGTCATGGTGACCGGCGCCAACGAGCGGGTGGCGAGCAAGCTGAACAAGGCCGGGTTCATCGATTTGCTGGGCCGCGAAAACTTCTGCAAGGATCTGCCGCAGGCGCTTGCCGTCCTGGGTGCCCAGGAAAGCGTCCAGGAAAACGGGGTCGCCGGGGGCCAGGCCGACTGATGCTCCGGGCCGCCGGCAGGCGCGCCGTTTTCGCAAGCAATCGAGCCGCCAGACGGCTGGGTCGGCCCGACTTTGTCGAATCCACAGGGAATTCGCCAGTCTACGCCAAATTGAGCGCTGCAGCATACCCTTGCTCCCGGGCGACATTGACCGGAACATGTAGCGCTTGCTGAGATTTCAAATTCCGATAATTTTGGACTCAGTCGAGTGGAGGAGTCGAGCAGTGCAGGCAGCAGACGACAACGCATTCGCATCCTCGAGCACTACGCCGCCAGCCACGGCGCAGTGTACGGCGAACCCGGTTCTCAATGCTGAGGAGTCGGAAATCCGGCAACAGGCCGGCGGCACGCGACCCTCGGTGCCGGCGCGGCTGTTGCGTGCGCTGCTGCAGGCATTTGGCCACCCCCGGGTCGAAATCATCCTGTGGGACGGCGAGAGAGTTGCGCCCTCGGACGAGGCACCGCTGGCGACATTGAGGATCGCGGATCGTGGCACGCTGGTGCGTTTGTGTGCGAATCCGGACATTCAATTCGGCGAAGCCTACAGCGACGGCAGAATCGAGGTCGAGGGCGACCTGGAGCGGCTTCTGGAGGAGCTCTATGTCGGCGCCGCCAGCAATGGCTCGGTCGCCGCAACGCGCCGCCTCGCGAACAAGCTACGGCGCCGGCGCGCCAATACCCTGGATGGGTCGCGCGAGAATATTCATCATCATTATGATATCGGCAACGAGTTCTACTCGCTCTGGCTGGGCCCTACCATGGCCTATACCTGTGCCTACTATCCGAGCCCGGATGCTGCACTGGACACGGCGCAGATCGCCAAGATGGATCACGTTTGCCGCAAGCTGCGGTTGCGCGCCGGCCAAAGCGTGGTCGAGGCTGGCTGCGGCTGGGGAACGCTGACGCTGCATATGGCGCGCCATTACGGCGTCAAGGTAACGGCGTTCAATATTTCCCGCGAGCAGGTCGCGTTTGCTCGCGAGCGTGCGCAGGCAATGGGCATGAGCCACCTGGTGCAGTACGTGGAGGATGACTACCGCAATATCAGGGGGACCTACGATGCGTTCGTGTCGGTAGGCATGTTGGAACACGTCGGACCGGAGAATTATGCCCAACTGGGGCGTCTGATCGATCGCTGCCTGAAGCCCGAAGGACTTGGGCTGATTCATTCCATCGGCCGCAATCGCTGGAAGCCAATGCATCCGTGGATCGACAGGCGTATCTTTCCGGGCGCAAATCCGCCGTCCCTGCGGCAGATGATGGATATTTTCGAGGACAGCAATTTCTCGGTGCTGGACGTCGAAAACCTGCGCTTGCACTACGCCCAAACCTTGCGCCATTGGCTAGCGGGCTACGAGCGATCCTGCGCTCAAGTGACGCGGATGTTCGATGAAAGATTCTTCAGGATGTGGCGCCTGTACCTGTTGGGTTCGATCGCCGCGTTCACTACCGGCCAGATGCAATTGTTCCAGGTCGTGTTCGCCCGGGGTCGTAACAATTCGATCCCCTGGACACGCAGCGATCTATACCAGGCTTGATTACCGCGAGGCCGAGGCGATGGACCATTGCGATGTGTTGATCGTTGGCGGCGGCCCGGCTGGGTCGTCCTGCGCCAGGGCGCTGCGCGGTACCGGCCTGCGGGTCATGATCCTGGACAAAAGCGAGTTCCCTCGCGACAAAGTGTGTGCCGGCTGGATCACGCCCCAAGTGATCGATGAACTGCAGATCGACACGCAGGACTATAGGCAGGGCCGTGTATTGCAGCCGATCACGGCTTTCACGGCCGGGTTGGGCCAGCGCAGCGGACGAACCGTGCGTTATGGCCGGATCGTGAGCTATGGCATCCGCCGGTGTGAGTTCGATCACTATCTCCTGCAGCGCAGCAGCGCAGCGCTGCGCCTGGCAGAGGCATGGAAGGGCATGCAGCGACACAACGGAAGGTGGCTGGTCAACGAAGACATCAGCGCGCAGCTGGTGATCGGTGCGGGAGGCCATTTCTGTCCGGTAGCAAGGTTCCTGGGAGCGCAGTTGGGGAAGGATGAGCGCGCCATCGCCGCGCAGGAGATCGAATTCGAGATGAGCGACGCCCAGGCCGCACGCTGCGGCGTCGCCGCCGAGCAGCCGGAACTGTATTTCAGCGAAGATCTGAAGGGCTACGGATGGTGCTTCCGTAAGGGGAATTTCCTGAACGTCGGCCTGGGGCGCGAGGGCAATCATCGACTGGCCGAGCAGGTG
>JBEBRC010000040.1:0-18285 GCA_040395055.1 Steroidobacter denitrificans | reverse complement strand
CCATGCATCCTTGCCCGTCAGCCGGTGCAAGTTCGATGATCAATGGATGTTGCTGAAATCCGGCACTCGGCGCTCGGCGAAGGCCTTGAATGCCTCGGCGGCCTCCGGCGAGCGCAGGCGTTCGCCGAACACCTCGCTCTCGCGCCTGATCAAGGCGGTCAAGGCCTCGGCGTCGCGCATCAGTCGCTTTGTTTCCCGCAAGGAACCGATGGGCTTGGCAGCCAGCAGCTTTGCCATCGCCAGCGCCTTGGCGCGCACCTCCTGCGCGGGCAGCGCGGCATTCGCCAGTCCCAATTGAGCGGCGCGGCGACCGTCCATGGGTTCGCCGAGCGCGACCATCTCGAAGGCGCGCGCATAGCCGATGCGCTGCGGCAACAGCAAGGTGGAGCCGGCCTCCGGCACCACGCCCAGGTTGACGAAGGGCGTCAGCAGCTTGGCATCCTCCGCCACGTACACCAGGTCGCAATGCAGCAGCATGGTCACGCCGATGCCGACGGCCAGCCCATGCACCGCGGCGACGCAGGGTTTGGTCGCCTGCGCCAGCGCTTCCAGGAACACGAATGCCTTCATCTCGCGACGATCCATCGTGCCGGCGGCAACGGCAGTGAAGTCGGCCAGGTCGTTGCCGGCCGAGAACACATCCCCCTCGGCTTCGAGCAGGACGACCCGGATGTCCGGATCGTCCTGCGCGCGCGTAATGGCCTCGCCCAGCGCCGAATACATCGCACCGGTCAAGGAATTCTTCTTTTCCGGTCGCGCGAGGATCAGGCGCAGCACCTTGTCCTCGATGCTGATACGCACATGCTCGGTCATGCTGATGCTCCCGTCTCAGGCCGCCTTGGTGGAGGAGGCGAGTTGACGCAATACGTAGTGCAGGATACCGCCGTGCTGGAAGTATTCGCGCTCCTTGGGCGTATCGATGCGCACCCGTACCTCGAACTTGATCGCCTGGCCGGATTCCGGTGTCGCCACCACCGTCACCATCTTCGCCGCACCGGCGTTGAGGCCGATGATCTCGAAGCTTTCCTTGCCGCTCAGGCCGAGCGAGTGGGCGCTTTGGCCATCCTTGAACTGCAGCGGCAGTACGCCCATGCCGATCAGGTTCGAGCGATGGATGCGCTCGAAGCTCTCGGCGACGACGGCCTTGACGCCCAGCAGCATCGTGCCTTTCGCCGCCCAGTCACGCGAGGAGCCGGTGCCGTATTCCTTGCCGGCCAGGATGACCAGCGGCGTGCCTTCGTCCTTGTAGCGCATGGCGGCGTCGTAGATGCTCATCTGCTCGCCGCTGGGGATGTGTACCGTCACACCGCCTTCGGTGCCGGGGGCGAGCTGGTTGCGCAGGCGGATGTTGGCGAACGTGCCGCGCATCATGATTTCGTGATTGCCGCGGCGTGAACCGTAGGAATTGAAATCCGCCTGCTTCACGCCCAGGGACATCAGGTACTGCGCCGCCGGCGTGTTTTTCGCAATGTCGCCGGCCGGGGAGATGTGATCGGTAGTCACCGAGTCGCCCAGCAGGGCAAGCGCCCGCGCGCTGCGGATGTCCGCCACCGCATTGGGCTTCATGGTCATGCCGACGAAATAGGGCGGGTTCTTGACGTAGGTCGATTTCTCATCCCACTCATAGATCTTGCCGGCCGGTACCTGGATCGAATTCCAGTTCTCGTCGCCCGCGAACACGCTGGAGTAGCCCCGCTTGAACATCGCGGCGTCGACCGACCCGGCGATGACTTCCTGGATTTCGGCCGAGGTCGGCCAAATGTCCTTGAGGTAGACCGGCTTGCCATCCGTACCGACGCCCAGCGCTTCGCTGGTCAGGTCCAGGTTCAGGGTGCCGGCGAGGGCGTACGCCACCACCAACGGCGGGGAAGCGAGGAAGTTCATTTTGACTTCCGGGTGCACCCGGCCTTCGAAGTTGCGATTGCCCGAGAGCACCGAGCATCCGATCACATCGCCCGCACGGGCCGCAGCGCTGATCTGCGGCTTCAAGGGACCGGAATTGCCGATGCAGGTGGTGCAGCCGTAGCCGACGGTGAAGAAGCCCAGCGCTTCCAGATCGCCCGTGAGCCCGGCCTTGTTGAGGTAGTCGGTGACGACACGCGAACCGGGAGCCAGGCTGGTCTTGACCCAGGGCTTCGACGACAGGCCCAGCCGGCGGGCATTGCGCGCCAGCAGTCCGGCGCCGATCAGCACCGCCGGGTTCGAAGTGTTGGTACAGCTGGTGATGGCGGCGATCAATACCGCGCCGTCCTGGACCGTGAACGATTGACCATCGACTTCGGCGGTGCCGGCGCCGCTTGCCGCCGGATTCTTGGCCGCACGCTCCTCGGCCATCTTCTGCAGCGTGCTGCGGTAGGTCTGCTTGGCGGTGCGCAGCGGGACGCGATCCTGCGGCCGCTTCGGGCCGGCGAGCGAGGGCTCGATCGTGCTCAGGTCCAGTTCGACGACGTCGGTGTAGTCGGCCTGGGGCTGGCCGTTCTCGCGCCACATGCCCTGGTGCTGGGCGTACGCCTTCACCAAGGCGATCTGTTCGGCGCTGCGTCCGGTGAGCTCCAGGTAGCGCAGGGTCTCGGTGTCAACCGGGAAGATGCCGCAGGTGCTGCCGAATTCCGGCGCCATGTTGGCCAAGGTGGCGCGATCGGCCAGCGGCAGGTTTGCCAGGCCGTCGCCGAAGAACTCGACGAATTTGTCGACCACGCCTTTCTTGCGCAGCATTTCGGTGACCGTGAGGACCAGGTCGGTCGCGGTGGTGCCGGGGGGCGGGTTGCCCGTCAGCTTGAAGCCGATGACGTGCGGGATCAGCATGGTGACCGGCTGGCCCAGCATCGCCGCTTCCGCCTCGATGCCGCCCACGCCCCAGCCCAGCACGCCCAGGCCGTTGACCATGGTGGTATGGGAGTCGGTGCCGACCAGAGTGTCGGGATACGCCCAGCGTACGCCATCCTTCTCGGCGTCGAACACCACCCGAGCCAGGTGCTCGATATTGACCTGGTGCACGATGCCGGTGTTGGGCGGCACGACCTTGAAGTTACGGAATGCGGTCTGGCCCCAGCGCAGGAACGCGTAGCGCTCGGCGTTGCGGTGAAATTCGATCTCGTTGTTTTTCGCCAGCGCATCGGCCGTGCCATAGGCATCGACCTGCACCGAGTGATCGATGACCAGTTCGGCGGGCGACAGGGGATTGATCTCGTCGGGATTGCCGCCGAGCTTGGTCATCGCCTCGCGCATCGCCGCCAGGTCGACGACTGCCGGCACGCCGGTGAAGTCCTGCATGATCACGCGGCTGGGGGAGAAGGAGATCTCGTAGGAGGGTGCGGCTTTCGGATCCCAGTTGAGCAATGCCTCGATGTCATCGCGCGTGACATTGGTCCCATCCTCGAAGCGCAACAGGTTTTCGAGCAGGATCTTCAGCGAAAAGGGCAGGCGGGCGACGTTACGGTCCTTCAGCGCGGCCAGACTGAAGATTTCAAAATTATTACCACCGCAAGCGAGCGTCGTGCGCGCCTTGAACGAATCTTTCATGCGTCCTCCGAGAGGAAAATAGGCGGGCATTCCGCCGAGATGAAAGAGAGTGGCGGGCCCGGTATGCAAAGCGGCGCGCATTATACCGACTCAGCCGCTCGAATGAGACGCCTCGATCACGCCGCCGCCCAAACATTGATCCCGATCGTAGAAAACAGCGTACTGGCCGGGCGTCACGGCGCGCTGGGGCGCATCGAAATACACCATTCCGCTCCCATCCGCTGCCAGGCGTAGTTCGCAGGGCTGATCCGCCTGGCGATAGCGCAGCTTGACGGTGCAGCGAAAGGAGGCGGCTGGCGGGGCGCCGGCGATCCAGGCGAACTGGCTGAGCGGAGCCTGGCGGCGAAACAGCGCTGGATGATCGTGCCCCTGGACGACCCGCAGCACATTGCGCGCCAGGTCCTTGTCGGCGACGTACCAGGGAGCCTCGCCGGCATCGGCGCGTCCGCCGATGCGCAGCCCCTGGCGCTGGCCCAGCGTGTAGTGCATCAGTCCGGCGTGCCGCCCGAGCTTGCGGCCATCGGGCGACTCGATATCGCCGGGCTGGGCGGGCAGGTATTGCGCCAGGAATTCGGCGAACGGGCGCTCGCCGATGAAACAGATGCCGGTGCTGTCCTTTTTCTCGAATACCGGCAGCGCCAGCTCCATCGCCATGCGGCGCACTTGGTGCTTATGCAAGGCGCCGATCGGGAACAGGGTGCGCGCCAGCGCCGTGGCGGGCACGGCGTGCAGGAAGTAGCTCTGGTCCTTGCCCGGGTCGAGTCCCTTGAGCAGGCGCGGCTGGGCGGCGTGTTCCACCCGGGCGTAATGCCCGGTGGCGATCCAGTCCGCGCCCAGGCGCCGGGCATAGTCGAAGCAGACGCCAAACTTGATTTCGCGATTGCACAGCACATCCGGATTCGGGGTGCGTCCGGCGCGATATTCCTCCAGGAAATACTCGAACACGCGCTGCCGGTACTCGCCCGCAAAGCTGACCTGGTGCAACACGATGCCCAATTGCCCGCAAACCTTGCGCGCGTCCTGGTAGTCGGCGGCGGCGGTGCAATAACCGTCCTCGTCCTCGTCCCAGTTGCTCATGAACAGCCCCTGGACCTGGTAGCCCTGCTGCAGCAGCAGCCAGGCGGCGACCGAGGAGTCGACGCCGCCGGACATTCCGACAATGACTAAGGGAGAGGCCATGGACTAGGACCGGGATGAAAGAGATGCGCCTGTGCCCGGCCGCCGGCCAGCGAGCGCGGCACAGCGGGCGCGCCGGTGGCAGCCGGCTCCAAGGCGATCTCGCGGCCTGGGCGTTGCACGCCGAGGCAGGTGCCCTGCGCCCAGGCCCTGGGCAGGCGCGAGTGTCGCGGCGCGGGTGTCAGGGATGAATTACAGTAAATGATTCAGCGTCGGATGTTCGCGCGAGCGCGAGCGGAAGTCGAGCGTGCTCAGGGTCGCGGCATCCTTCAGCACGTGTTTCACGATATCCAGCGGGTAGCGCGCGCCGCTGAGATAGTCGTCGATGCAGCGCAATACCATCGGGCTGCGCAGGCGCGCGCTGCGGGCCACGATCTGCTCGCGCGTCATCCATACCGCGCGATCGATGCCGTGATCCAGCCGCCGCAAAGGGTCGTGGTTGCTGACCCGCCCATGAAAGGTCGCGCGCAGGAAGCTGCGCTGGCGCTCGGGCTGCTCCCATAGATAGATACCCAGTAGCGCTTCGGGGTGGAAACTCCAGGCGGTTTCCTCCAGGGTCTCGCGCACCACCGCTTCCACGAACGATTCGCCGCGTTCGACATGCCCGGCGGGCTGATTGAAGACCATGCGATTGCCGACGCGCTCTTCGACCAGCAGGAATTGCCCGTCGCGTTCCACGACGGCGGCCACGGTGAGGTCAGGTCTGATGCTCATGGGGGGCAGTATATCTGCCCCATTTACAGGGAGTTGTGACTTTTTTCCGATTTTTTACATTCAGATATTACGGGCGAACTCCTGCGCTAACCCAACGTACCGCGCCGGAGAAAGTTCGAGCAGCGCGCGCCGCGCCTCCTCGGGGATGGCCAGTGTTGCGATGAAATCGCGCAGGGATTGGGCATCGATCCGCTGGCCGCGCGTGAGTGTTTTGAGCTGTTCGTAGGCGTTTTCGACCCCGTATCGGCGCATCACGGTCTGGATCGGCTCGGCCAGCAGCTCCCAGTTCTCCTCCAGGTCCGCCGCCAGCCGCTGCGGATCCGCATCGATTCGTTCCAGTCCGCGCTCGATGGAGCGCCAGGCGATCAAGCCGTGGCTGACCGCGACGCCGACGTTGCGCAGTACCGTCGAGTCCGTCAGATCGCGCTGCCAGCGCGAGACCGGCAGCTTGTCCGCCAGGAAGCGCAGCAAGGCGTTGGAGAGACCCAGGTTGCCCTCGGCGTTCTCGAAATCGATGGGATTGACCTTGTGCGGCATGGTGGAGGAGCCGACCTCGCCTGCGACCGTGCGCTGGCGGAAATAACCGATGGAGATGTAGCCCCACAGGTCGCGGCACAGGTCCAGCAACACCGTATTGGTCCGCGCCAGGGCATCGAAATACTCCGCCATCCAATCATGCGGTTCGATCTGGGTCGTGTACGGATTCCAGGCCAGGCCCAGGGATTCGACGAAGCGCTGGCCGAGCTGCGGCCAGTCGACCAGGGGGTAGGCCGCCAGATGGGCATTGAAATTGCCGACCGCGCCATTCATTTTGCCGGCGATCGTGACCGCCGCGAAGCGCTCGCGCTGTTGCGCCAGCCGGTAGGTGAAGTTCGCGATCTCCTTGCCCAAAGTGGTCGGCGTCGCCGGCTGTCCATGGGTGCGCGACATCATCGGCAGCGCAGCATGGGCATGGGCCAGCGCGCGCAGCTTGCCGGTCAGGGCGTCCAGCCGCGGCAGCAACACCAGGTCGCGCGCTTCCTTGAGCATCAGCGCGTAGCTCAGATTGTTGATGTCCTCGGAGGTGCAGGCGAAATGCACGAATTCGCGGCACGGACGCCACTCCGGCACGGTGTCGATCCGGCTTTTGACGAAGTATTCGACCGCCTTGACGTCGTGGTTGGTTTCGCGCTCGATGCGCTTGACCTCGGCTGCCTGGGCGTCGGTCAAGTCGGCGGCCAGGGCATCCAGCACCGTGAGCGCTGCGGCCGGCAGGCCGCGCAACTCGCTGATGCCGGCCTCGCCGGTCAAGGCCTTGAGCCATAGCGCCTCGACGCGCACGCGTTGGCGAATGAGTCCTTGTTCGCTGAACAGCGGGCGCAGTTCCGCAGCCTTGTCGGCGTAGCGGCCGTCGATCGGAGAGATGGCGTTGAGCGGACTGTGGTTCATACAAGGAATCGGTAACGCGGGATAGGGGATACTATGTTGTTATATTATAACGTCCCGGCGAGGTCCTCGTGGAGAGCGAACGTTTTCGGATCGAGCACGATAGTCTTGGCGAACTGAATGTCCCCGCGGATGCCTTGTGGGGTGCGCAAACGCAGCGGGCCGTCGAGAATTTCCCGATCAGCGGCTTGCGCATGCCGCGCGGCTTCATTCGCGCGCTCGGATTCATCAAGTGGGCAGCGGCGACCACCAACCTGGAGCTCGAGGGCCTGGATGCGAAGCGTGGCGCGGCGATCCAGAAGGCGGCGCTGGAGGTGGCCGAGGGCCGCCATGACGCGCAGTTTCCGGTCGATGTCTTTCAGACCGGCTCGGGTACCAGCAGCAATATGAACGCCAACGAGGTGATTGCGCACCTTGCCAGTGGCTATGCCGGCGTGCCGGTGCATGCGAACGATCACGTCAATATGGGCCAAAGCTCGAACGACGTCGTTCCCAGCGCCATCCATTTGAGCGCGCTGCTGGGCATCGAGCAGCAATTGCTGCCGGCGCTGGCCTATCTCTCGGCGCTCATCGCCCGGCGCATCGGGGAGGTGGGCGAAGTCGTCAAGACCGGGCGGACCCATCTGATGGATGCGATGCCCTTGACCTTCGGCCAGGAAATGAGCGGCTGGCGTACCCAGATCGATCATGCCAGCGCACGCATCATGGAATCACGCCTGCGGCTGCAGTCGCTCGCGCTCGGCGGCACCGCGGTGGGCACCGGGATCAACGCCCATCCGCGCTTCGCACCGCGCGCAGCACGCTACCTGTCGGTCAAGTGCGGGCTGGAGCTGAAGCCCAGCGGCAACTACTTCGAGTCCTTGTCCTCGCAGGATACGGCGGTGGAGATCTCCGGCCAGCTGCGCGGACTCGCGGTCGCCTTGATGAAGATCGCCAACGATCTGCGCTGGATGAACAGCGGACCGCTCGCCGGCCTGGGCGAGATCGCGCTGCCGGTGCTGCAGCCGGGCAGCAGCATCATGCCGGGCAAGGTCAACCCGGTCGTGCCCGAGGCGGTCACGATGGTGGCCGCGCAAGTCATGGGTAACGATGCCACGATAGCGATCGCCGGCCAGTCTGGAAACTTCCAGTTGAACGTGATGCTGCCGGTCATTGCCTACAATTTGCTGCAGAGCATCGAGCTGCTTGCCAATGCCGCGCGATCGCTGGCCGATTCGGCCATCGCCGGCTTCACCATCAACGAGTCGCGCATCGAGGCGGCGCTGGAACGCAATCCCATCCTGATCACGGCCTTGAATTCGAAGATCGGCTATGAAACGGGGGCCAGGATCGCCAAGCAGGCCTATGCGCAAGGACGGCCCATTCGGGAGGTGGCCGCCGAGCAGACCGGGCTGTCGCAGGCGGAGTTGTCGACCTTGCTGGATCCTCGCGGACTGACTCGCAGTGCCGACGCGGCGGATGGCGACGGCTGAAGTGATGACGACGGACGAGCGCCGCTGCACGCGGCAGGCCCATATGCGATACGGCTTGCGTCGTCGTATCGAGGAGCGGCTGAAGGATACGCGCCCGCCGACGGATCCGGGTTTGGCGCAGCCGGCGGGGTTCTCGGTGGAGGTGGCGCAGACGCTGCGCCACTATTATCCGGCGGCACCGGTCGCGGCGGCGGTGTTGGTGCCGATCATCGATCACGAGAACGGTTTGTCGGTGCTGTTCACGCAGCGAGCCTCGCACCTGCGGCATCATCCCGGACAGGTCAGCTTTCCGGGCGGTCGGATCGAGAGCGAGGACAGCGGGCCGCTGGCAGCCGCCTTGCGTGAGACCGAAGAGGAGATCGGGCTGTCGCGCGAACACGTGACGTTCGTCGGCTACCTGGATTCGCAGCTGGTGCTGAGTGGCTTCTGGGTGACACCCGTGGTGGCCTTCGTGCAGCCGGGTTTTGCCCTGCAGGTGGATCGATGCGAAGTGGAGTCGACCTTCGAGGTGCCGCTGGAATACATCCTGGACAGTACGAATCACCACTCTCGCGAGCGCCAGATCGGCACCACGACGCTGCGCGTCTATGATATTCCCTTCGGCGAACACCACATCTGGGGCGCTACCGCCAGCATGCTGATGGCATTGCACCGGCTGCTGCAGTAGGCAGATGCCGCGCCGGCGGTCGCGCACGGCGCGGCAGCCACTGGCCGCCGACTCGCTGCCTTGCAGTAGTGAGCGAGTCCGGGATCTTGAATCGATTTTAAGGAAATCATGGCGATCGAACGTTTACTGACTCTCATGAATCGTCTGCGCGATCCGCGCAACGGCTGCCCGTGGGACATGGAGCAGACTTTTCGCAGCATTGCGCCGTACACCATCGAGGAGGCGTACGAGGTGGCGGATG
Organism: Steroidobacter denitrificans; assembly: GCA_040395055.1. GTDB lineage: Bacteria > Pseudomonadota > Gammaproteobacteria > Steroidobacterales > Steroidobacteraceae > Steroidobacter > Steroidobacter denitrificans_A. Next base: position 9,068 of record JBEBRC010000040.1, on the reverse strand, counting down.
CCATCGAACGTAACGACATGGGGGCCTTGTGCGAAGAGCTCGGCGACCTGATGTTCCAGGTCGTGTTTCATTCCCAGATCGCGGCCGAGCAGGGCGCCTTCGACTTCGATGATGTCGTGGCCGCGATCTGCGACAAGATGGAGCGGCGCCATCCGCACGTGTTCGGCGAGGCGCGGGTGGCGAACGCCGCCCAGCAAAGTCTGGCCTGGGAGGAGATCAAGCGCCGCGAACGTGCGGCGAGAAGTGCTGCGGACACGGCGCAGTCCGCGCCCAGCATCCTGGTCGACGTGCCCCGGGCATTGCCGGCGCTGACGCGCGCCGAGAAGCTGGGCAAGCGTGCCGCCCAGGTGGGATTCGAGTGGCCCGACGTCGGCGGCGCTCTGGACAAGCTCGATGAGGAAATCGCCGAGATGCGCCAGGAGCTGGCCAGCGGCACGGCGGCCGCCGATGAGGTGGCGGCGGAAATCGGCGATGTCCTGTTCTGTCTGGTCAATATCTGCCGTTACCTGCACATCGATCCGGAGGAATCGCTGCGCGGTACGAACAGCAAGTTCGAGCGGCGCTTTCGCTATGTCGAGCAGCGCTTGAGCGAGCAGGGCCGCTGCCCGCAGCAGGCGAGCCTGGAAGAGATGGATGCCTTGTGGCTGGAGGGAAAGCAGCTCGGCATGTAACCCTGCGACTCCGTGAATTCCGCCTGCGAGTGCAACGTCGATGAATCCATGCCCTCGCACCGACTCCTTGAATTCAGCCCTCATTCAGACCTTCCGCCCTACCGTGTATCCCAGGCTCGGCGAATTTCATGCCGGGCGGGGAGAAGCCACTATGCGGTCCGAAAAAAACATGATGCGTGCCTTGATCGTCGCCACGGGTGTGGTCGGCATGGCCGGATGTGCGCTGGCGGCGCCTCCCTCCTGGTCGAATTCGCGCCACAACGCGTATCAGGATGTCCGGGGTGGGTACGAGTATGCGCCGGTGACGCGCGTGGAGCCGATCGTGCGCCAGGTTCGGGTCGAAACGCCCCGGCGCGAATGCTGGGATGAAGCGCGATACGTCGAGTCCAGGCCGCATATTTCACAGCCCGCCGTGGGTGGACGCACCTTGCTGGGCAGCATCATCGGCGGCGTGATCGGCCATCAGTTCGGCAGCGGCAGCGGCCGAGACGCAGCCACCGTGGCCGGCGCGGTGATCGGTGCCGGCGTGGGCTATGACAGCGCGGCGCGGCGCCATCCTTCGGGCGTCAGGGAGGAGGTCGTGCAGCGTTGCGACGTGCGCTACGAGCAGCAGTACGAGGAGCGCATCGAGGGCTATCGGGTGAGCTACCTGGTGAACGGCCGACAGTACGACACCCGTCTGCCCTACGACCCGGGTGAGAGAATACGGGTGCATGTGGCGGTTGCCCCCGCACCCTGAGGCGATGTCCTGGTGACTATTGAGCGGCGGGACGTGAAGTAGCGTCCCGCCGCACGTACACTACCGTTCCATGCGCACCGGCCGGCAATTCATCCTTATCGCACTGTCCCTGCTTGCAGCCATGGGTAGCCCGGCTGTCATGGCGCAGGAACTGATCGATCGTCGTCCGCGCAACGAGTACCGCATCGAGCCGGCGAGCGTATCCTTGGACCAGGCGGTGAAAATGGCGCAGCAGCGCTATCACGCCCGGGCGGTGAAGGCGGAAACGGTGCGAAAAGGGGAGCGCCGGATTCACCAGATCCGGCTGTTGAGCGCGGAAGGCAAGGTGTGGACGGTGCGTGTGGATGCCGAATCTGGAGCGATGAACTGACCCATGCGCATACTGATCGTCGAAGACGAAGCCACGCTGCGCGACAGTGTGGTCCAGCAGTTCAAGGACGCCGGCTTCAATGTGGATGCGGCGGGAGATGGGGAGGAAGGCCTGTATTGCGGGCGTGAATACTCCCTGGATCTGGCCATCATCGATCTGGGGCTGCCGAAACTGCCGGGCCTGGAGCTGATTCGCACCCTGCGCGCGGAAGGCAAATCCTTCCCGATCCTGATCCTGACGGCGCGCGACCGTTGGCAGGAGAAAGTCGAGGGTCTGCAGGCGGGTGCGGACGACTACGTCGCCAAGCCGTTTCATTTCGAGGAACTGCTGGCGCGCGTACAGGCATTGTTGCGCCGCTCGGGCGGCTGGGCCCAGCCTATCCTGCGCTGTGGGCCGGTGGCCCTGGATCCGCGCACCCAGGACGTCACCGTCAATGAAGCACGGATCGAACTTACCAGTTTCGAATACAGGATCCTGGAATACCTGATCCATCGCGCGGGCGAAGTCATTTCCAAGTCCGAGCTCACGGAGCGGCTGTACGCGCAGGATTTCGACCGCGACAGCAATACGATCGAGGTCTTCATCGGCCGTCTGCGGCGCAAACTCGACCCCGACGATACGATCAAGCCCATCGAAACCTTGCGTGGCCGCGGCTACCGCTTCGCCCTAGAGCGCGAAAGCACCGCTTGAACGGGTCAGCGCCACCGGCCGTGATCGGCGCTGTACATAGCTGTCCATGCATCGTGCGGGCTGAGCGTTCGTGCATCGAGCAGGCTGAGCCTTGAGGATGCAGCCGCGTTCCTTGAGTGCTCGCCTGCTGTGGTCCGTCAGCGCGCTGCTGGTCGTGTTCTTCGGCATCACCATCGTGGCGCTCGATTTCGTATTCCGCGACTTGAGCGAGCGTGCCATTCGCGATCGCCTGGAAGTACAGGTGATCGCGATGCTGTCGGCCTCGGAGGAAGACGAGGAGGGCAACCTGACCCCGCAGCAGCTGGCGGAGCCGCGCTTCGACAATCCCGGCTCGGGCCTGTATGGAGAGATTGCCAGCGCCGGCGGCCAGCCCGTGTGGCGTTCCAAGTCCCTGACCGGTTCGGGCCTGGACTTCCCGACGAGGATCAAGTCCGGGGATCGCCGCTTCGGCGAATTGACTCGCGACGATGGTGCGGTGGTACTGGCCTTCAGCATGGGCATCGACTGGCAGTTCAGCGATGGCAGCATGCGCGCTTTCGTGTACAGCGTGGCGGAGAATCTGGAGCCCTATTACGCACAGTTGCGCCGCCTGCGCGGCGGTTTGTTCGGCTGGTTCGGAGCGTTGATGCTGCTGTTGCTGGGCGCGCTGGCGATCCTGCTGCGCCGGCTGCTGGCGCCCTTGCGCCGTGTGGAGCGGGAGATCGAGGCGATCGAGGGTGGCGAGCTGACCGAACTGGGGGGCGGCTATCCACGAGAACTGCTGGGCATCACCACCAACCTGAATGCGCTGTTGCGCAGCGAGCGCGAACGCCTGGCCAGGTACCGCAACACACTGGGCAATCTGGCGCACAGCTTCAAGACGCCCTTGGCGGTGATGCGCAATCTGCTGGGCAGCTCTGCCGGGCGCGGACTGCCCATGGCGCAGCAGCTGGATGAGCAGGTCGGGCGCATGGACGACATCGTGAAATACCAGCTCAAGCGCGCGGCAGCCTCGGGTGGGACAGGACTGGGGAATACGCCGGTGGACGTGCGCGCGACGCTGGAAGCGCTGCGCGGCGCGCTGCTCAAGGTCTATGCGGAGCGCAACATCGATTGTGAGCTGGACGTCGGCGAGGAGTGCCTGTTCATGGGCGACCGCGAGGACTTGACGGAAATCGCAGGCAATTTGCTGGATAATGCCTTCAAGTGGAGCCACGGACGGGTGCGCCTGCAGGCGCGGCGGCTGGTGCGTCCCGGCAAGCGCCGCGATGGCCTGCTGCTGATCGTCGAGGACGACGGTCCGGGGATTCCGGATCTGGAGCGCGCCCGCGTCGTGGAGCGCGGCGCGCGCCTGGATGAGCGTGTCAGCGGCCAGGGCATCGGTTTGTCGGTGGTGGGCGAGCTGGTGCAGCTCAATGGCGGCAGCCTTGCGATCGATGCCTCGCCGCTGGGTGGCGCGCGCATCGAAGTGCGCCTGTCGCCGAACTAAGCAGTCGGGCAGTCGGGCAGTCGGGGCCGATCGTAGCGGTTCAAACCGGTCGTAACGGGACCCGATCGTAGCGGGGCAGAGGGCTGGTCGTAGTAGATAGCCGATGCTGCCGCGGCCATGCGGCTATCGCGGCAGCACGGGGCGCCTTGTGCGCACTGGGCTACGGTGCCATGCCACGTGGGGCCGGCGCGGGCCAGGTACGGACCGAGCGGCTCTCTCAAAACTTATTCAGATTGTTTCGTTGCGATGACAACACCGTTCGATATCCATGCCGAGTTGCGTGCGTTGCGCGCAGGATTGGCGCTGACGCGGCAGGTCGATCGAACCAGGCTGGCTCGCGAAATGGATCGCCTGCGCTCGCGCCGCGCTTCCGGGGCCGTGCTGCACACGGCGATCCAGGAGCTGGCACAAGCCATCGAGCTGTCCGCCGCCGAAGTGCAGCGGCTGCGCCAGCTGCCGTTGCGTCTCGAGTACGATCCCGCGTTGCCGATCGTCGCCCATCGCGAGCAGATCGCCGAGGCCATGCAACGGCATCCGCTGATCGTCGTGTGCGGCGCCACCGGCTCGGGCAAGACCACGCAGTTGCCCAAGATTTGTCTGGAGGCGGGGCGCGGCAGCTTCGGCCTGATCGGACACACTCAACCGCGACGCATCGCCGCGCGCGCGATCGCCGCGCGCCTGGCCAGCGAACTGGGTACCAGCGTCGGCGGCGCGGTCGGCTACCAGGTGCGCTTTACCGATCGCAGCGGGCCGGACTGCCGGGTCAAGCTCATGACCGACGGCATCCTGTTGCGCGAACTGGCGAACGATCGCCTGCTGCGACGCTACGACACACTGATCATCGATGAGGCGCACGAGCGCAGCCTGAACATCGACTTCCTGCTGGGCGTACTGCGGCGGCTGTTGCCGCAGCGTCCCGAACTCAGGGTCATCATTACCTCCGCGACGATCGATCCGCAGCGCTTTGCCGAGTTCTTCGGCGGCGCGCCGATCATCGAAGTCTCCGGCAGGAGCTATCCGGTGGAAGTGCGCTACCGCCCGCTGGCCAGCGAGGAGGACGACTCGGAGCTGTCGCTGAGCGAGGGTATCGTGGCCGCGGTGCGCGAACTGGACCGCCAGGATCGCGGCGATGTGCTGGTGTTCCTGCCCGGGGAAAGACAGATCCGCGACGCCGCGGAAGTGCTCGGCAAAGCCGCGCTGCATCATACCGAGGTGCTGCCGCTGTATGCGCGGCTGTCGACGCGCGACCAGGAACGGATTTTCGAACCGCATGGCCCGCGGCGCATCGTGCTTGCCACCAACGTCGCCGAGACCTCGCTCACGGTGCCGGGCATTCGTCACGTGGTCGATTCGGGCCTGGCACGCATCAGTCGCTACAGCGTGCGCGGCAAGGTGCAGCGTCTGCCCATCGAGCCCATTTCGCAGGCCAGCGCCGAGCAGCGCAAGGGTCGCGCGGGGCGCGAGCGGGCCGGGATCTGCGTTCGCCTGTATGCGCAGGATGATTTCGATCTGCGCGCACCGTTCACGGCGCCGGAAGTGCTGCGCACCAACCTGGCGAGTGTGATCCTGCAGATGGCGGCGCTGGATCTGGGTGAGCCGCAGGCATTTCCTTTCCTCGATCCTCCCGACACCCGGATGATCAACGATGGCTATCGCCTGCTGCAGGAGCTCAAGGCGGTCGATGACGCCAGGGCTGTGACCAGCCTCGGACGCCAGCTCTCGGCCCTGCCGCTGGATCCGCGGCTGGCACGCATGCTGATCGCTGCCAGCCATCACCGCTGCTTGTCTGAAATGCTGATCATCGCCGCCTTCCTGGCCGCCCAGGATCCGCGCGAGCGGCCGACGGAGGCCCAGACCCAGGCGGATCAAAAGCATGCGACGTTCGCCGATCCACGCTCGGACTTCGTCACGGTGCTGAATCTGTGGCAGACCTTCAGCGAGCAAAGCGCCGCGCTGTCGGGCAGCCAGCTGCGACGATGGTGCCGCGAGAATTTCCTGTCCTTCCTGCGCCTGCGCGAGTGGCAGGAACTGCGGCGCCAGCTGCAGGAGACGACGCGTGAGCTGAAGCTGCCGCTGAACCAGGCGGCCGCGGACTACACCGATCTGCACCAGGCGGTCCTGACGGGCTTCCTGGGCGGCATCGGGGTGCTGGACGAGCGGCGCGAATACGAAGGTGCGCGCGGCGCGCGCTTCGTGATCGCCCCGGGTACGCCGCTTGCCTCCAAGCCGCCGAAATGGGTGGTCGCGGCCAGTCTCATGGAAACCACGCGCCTGTATGCGCGCATGGTGGCGGCGATCGAGCCGCAATGGATCGAGGCGGCCGGCGCGCATCTGCTCAAGCGCAGCTACAGCGAGCCGCACTGGATACCCGAACGCGGCTTCGTGGCGGCGTTCGAGTCCACCGCTTTGTACGGCCTGATCCTGTCGGCGCGCAGGCGTGTGAACTACGGCAGCGTGGCGCCGCGCGAGGCGCGCGAAATCTTCGTGCGCGAGGCATTGGTGGAAGGTCATACGCGCTTGCGAGCGCCGTTCCTGGAACACAATCGACGCCTACGGCGGCAGATCGAAGGGCTGGAGGCGAAGGTGCGCCGGCGCGACATCCTGGTCGACGACCAGACGCTGTGCGACTTCTATTTGCAGCGGCTGCCCGAGTCGGTGCACTCTACCGCGGCACTGGAAAAGTGGCTGCAGGGCGACCCCAAGTCCATGCCGGCGTCCGCGTCCGCGCGACGATCATCCGGCGCTCACGCCGGGTCATCCGGGACGCCGCCCGCGGTATCCCAGTCCTCCCCTGCGGTGCCGGAGGCTCGCTCGGGTCCGGGCAGCGAGGCCGATGCCATGGAAGAAGCAGGAAGCAGCTTGCCTCGAGCGTGTGGCAGGGATGGACGGGCAGGTGGCGCGGACGCCGGCGGAGACGATGACCAGCGAGACGCCCGGATGGGGGGCGGTGTGGCACGCGGCGAGAGCCGTCAGCCGGGACGGCGGACACAGTGGGCAGCAGAGCGCAGCCAGTATTTATCGATGAGCCGTGCCGATGTCATGCGACGCGACACGCCGGAGATCACGGCGGACAGTCATCCCGACCTGTTGTCGATCGCCGGCAATGCGCTGCCGCTGGCTTATCGTTTCGCGCCCGAGGCCATCGACGATGGCGCGAGTCTGCGTTTGCCCTTGCCGTTGCTGTCGGTCACGCTGCCGACACATCTGGCGCCGATCCCGGGCTGGCGCGAGGAGGCGGTCGCGGCGCTGCTGCGTGCCTTGCCGAAACCGGTGCGAAAATATGTGGTGCCGGTTCCCGAGCATGCGGCGCTCGCCATGGCACGGATCGACCGGCAGCAGGACTTCCATGCCGCGCTGGCAACATGGATCGATGACACCGTGCGTGCCGCCGGGGGGGCGCAGGCGCTGCTTGGATTCGCCGGCGAGGGCGGAGTGGCGGCGGCGATGATTGCCGAGCTACCCATTCCCGAGCATCTGCGCATCAATGTCCAAGTGCTGGATCTGGAGGGCAGGATGTTGGCGCAGGGGCGAGACCTGCAGGCGCTCAAGCGCCGCTTGCGCGAGCACGAGTTCGAGACCGCGCCGCTGTCATCGGTGCTGCGCGCATCGCCCCCAAGAGCACAGCCAGGGTCACAGCCAGGATCGCTGTCATCGTCGCCATCGTCAGCCTCGATGTCACGCTCCAGCCGCCACGCCGTATCGCCAGCTTCGCCTTCGTCCAGTCAGCGCGCGGCACGGCCCGCACCGTCGCCGGAAACCCGATCCGCGCCGTCCGCGCGCGAGGGGCAAGCTCGACGCGAACAAAGAAGCGCACATGCCGCGGCCGGCCGGGTTTCCCGCGCAACGACGGGTGAGCAGGGTTCCGCGTCAGCCACCACACGCGCCGTGCCGGGGAAGCGGACGGCGGACGAACGAGTATCCGCCGCCCCAGTGTCGCGAGCCCCGCCGGTAAACCGCGCCGCAGTGGAACGCACTGCCGCGGAACAGCGCTATCGCGCCTGGGACTTCGGCGAGCTGCCCGCCAGCCGGGAAGTGGAGCGAGGCGGCTTGCGTTACACGGTGTATCCCGGCCTGATCGACCACGGCGACGGCGTGGCGCCGGCCGAGTTCGCTCATGCCTCGCCGGCACAAGGATCCTTGCGGGCAGGCATCCTGCGCCTGGCGATGCTGGCGTTGTCGGATCAATACAAGTACGTCCGTGGCCGCTTCGCCCAGGAGCGCGAACTGGTGCTGCTGGGGCAGGGCATGAATACCCGCCAGCCCTTGGCCGATGCGCTGGCACAGCAGGTGTTCGCGGACGGACTGCTGCAGACAGGAACGGAGGGCGCATCGGACACGCGGGGCGATGCCTTGCCGCGCAACGCAGAGCAGTTCCAGGCGCTGCTGGACCGGCACCGGGCGGGGCTGGCCGAGGTGGCCGAGCGGATGCTGGCGCAGACGGTCCAGGTGCTGCGCGATTTGCGCGCCGTGCGACAGGGTCTGGCACGGCTGAATGCGCCAGGATACTTGCCGCTGCAGCAGGACGTGCAGGCGCAATTGCGCCAGCTCGCGCCCGAGGATTTTCCAGGCGGCGTTCCCGCACTGCTGTGGCCCCACCTGCCACGCTACATGAAGGCGCTCGCGCGGCGCATCGAGAAGGCCGCCGGCAATGTACGCCGCGACGAGGAACTGTTCGCCCGGCTGACGCCCTTCACGCGGGCCTGCGAGCAGCTGGAGGCGCAGGCCCGCGGCGCACCGCTACGCGCCGAACTGGATCGCCTGCAATGGCTGCTGCAGGAGTTCCGGGTGTCGCTGTTCGCGCAGGACCTGCGTACCGCGGCACCCGTCTCGGAAAAGCGCCTCACCGACCAGCTGGAACGAGCGCGCGCGGAACTGCGCCAGGAATCGCCGCGAAGCCCACAGAGGAGCCGGACTTGAGTTGTTGAGTTATTTTGACTTCGCCTGCGTTATTGCAGGTCGAATGCGGCGACGAGCCGAATCCCGCTGTCCGACAAACGAACTCTCTTGCTGCAAGGGGCGCCCGCTTCAGTGCCGTCGCGTCTTTAGACCGCTGCTCCAACAGCCCGCATCCTTCGGGTCGTCCGATGTAGTAAGGCAGCAAGTTGGCAGCCGCGCATGCGAAGTAATCGA